>JBIOVW010000050.1:0-2505 GCA_044867945.1 Nakamurella sp.
AGCAGAAGTAGTAGGTCCTTCCATCGCGCTCGATGGTGCTGGCCGCACTGGCCGGGTCGATGCTCATCCCGCAGACGGGGTCGGTGACGGTGGACTGCGTGGGCATGGGTGGCTCCTCTTTCTCTTCGTCCCGTCCGATCTCGACCACCAGTTCGGTGTTCGAGGGCGTGACGGCGTCTGGGATGGCCTTGGGACGGAACGTCTTCAGCCGGTTTGCGTTGGCGACGACCGACAGCGATGACATGGCCATCGCCGCGGCCGCGATCATCGGGCTCAGGGTCAGGCCGAAGGCCGGGTACAGGACGCCCGCGGCGATCGGGATCCCGATTCCGTTGTAGATGAACGCGAACACCAGGTTCTGTTTGATGTTGCGCATCGTGGCGCGGGACAGGTCCACCGCCGTCACAACACCCGAAAGGGCGCCTGAGATCAACGTGATGTCGGAGGACTCGATCGCGACGTCGGTGCCCGTGCCGATGGCCGAGCCGACGTCCGCCTGCGCCAGCGCGGGCGCGTCGTTGATCCCGTCTCCGACCATTCCCACGACCTTGCCCTCGCCCTGCAGTCGCTTGACCTCGGCGGCCTTGTGCTCGGGCATGACCTCGGCCACGACCCGGCGGATGCCGACCTGGCGGGCGATGGCCGCAGCGGTGGCCCGGTTGTCACCGGTCATCATCACGACCTCGATCCCGCGCGCCTGCAGGGCGGCCACTGCCGCGGCCGAGCCGTCCTTGACGGTGTCGGCGACGCCGATCACGCCGGCGGGTTGGCCGTCGATGGCGACCAGGATGGGCGTCTTGCCGTCGCGGGCCAGCCGCTCGAGGTTCCCAAGCAGCGGTGCCGGGTCGATGGCTGCGGCCTCGAGCAGTCTGCGGTTACCGACCAGAACAAGGCGACCTGAGACCGTGGCGCGCACGCCTTGCCCGGTGGTCGAGTCGAAGGCCGTCACCGCGGGCAGCTCGAGCTCACGCTCGCCCGCGCCCGCCACGATGGCCGCGCCCAGGGGGTGCTCCGAAGAGCCCTCCACAGCAGCGACAAGTGCAAGGAGGAGCCGCTCGTCGATGCCCTCTTCCGGCAGAACGTCGGTCAGGATGGGCGCTCCGTTCGTGATCGTGCCGGTCTTGTCCAACACGATCGTGTCCATCTTGTGGGCGGTCTCTAGGGCCTCGGCGGACCGGATGAGGATCCCGTTGGTCGCGCCCTTGCCGGTGCCAACGGTGATGGACAGGGGCGTGGCCAGGCCCAGCGCGCACGGGCAGGCGATGATCAGCACTGACACGGCCGCGACCAAGGCGAAGACGAACGCCGGCGGTGGGCCGACCAGCGCCCACACCACGAAGGTCCAGATGGCGAACGCGATGACTGCCGGGACGAAGTAGCCAGACACCGTGTCGACCAGCCGCTGGATCGGGGCCTTGGAGCCCTGCGCCTCCCGGACGAGCTTGATGACCTGGGCCAGCATCGTCTCCCCGCCCACCTTCGTGGCGCGGTAGCGGAAGGAACCCGTCTGGTTGATCGTCGCGCCGATGACGTCGTCACCGGAGGACTTGACGACGGGGATGGGCTCCCCGGTGACCATGGACTCGTCAACCGCGGAACTGCCGTCGAGCACCCGGCCGTCGACCGGCAGCTTCTCGCCGGGGCGCACCACTACGGTGTCGCCGACGCGCACGTCGTCGATGGCGACCTCGGCCTCAGAGCCGTCGCGAACCACTCGGGCGGTGCGGGGCTGCAGGCCGATCAGGGTCCGGATCGCCTCCCCGGTGCCCGCCTTCGCCTTGGTCTCCAGCAGCCGGCCGAGCAGGATCAACGTGATGATGACGCCGACCGCCTCGTAGTACACCTCGCGCACGTTCGTCGGCAGGATCGTTGGCACGAACGTCACCACGAGGCTGTACCCGAACGCAGCGACCGTGCCGAGGGTGATCAGGGAGTTCATGTCCGCGGTCCGGTGGGACAGGGCGAGCCACCCCGTGCGGTGGATCGGCCACCCGCTGTAGAACATCACCGGCGCGATCAGGGCCAGCTGGAACCACCGGTTCATCAGCAGCTCCGGCACCCATGTCACGCCGAGGAACTCCGTCAGCATCACCGCGAACAGCACCGGCGCCGTCAGGATCGCGCCGAGGATGACACGGCGGGTCAGGTCCTTGATCTCCGCGTCGCGCTCTGCCGCCTCCGCATCCCCGGCGTCTGCGGCGCCGGCCTCAGGCGCAACCGCGGCACCCCGTCCGTTCGCCTCCTCGGAGACCCCGGCGCCGTGGTTGTCCGAGTGCTGCCCAGGTGAGTGATCGATGTGGAGAAGGTCACCGCCACCGCCATAACCTTCCCGGCCACCCCGCTCCAGAAGCGCCACCGCGGTCCCGTTCGTGGCCGCACCCCTCATCTGCGCAGCCTCGGAGTCGGCGCCGACGACGTGCACCGTGCCGCTGATCATGTTCATGCCGCAGGCAAACCGGAAGTCACCCACCTCGCTGGGCACGAACTCCACCGCCGTCGTCGCGT
>JBIOVW010000051.1:0-9921 GCA_044867945.1 Nakamurella sp.
CCCACAGGATCAGCGCGGCGCGGATCCGGTCGGTGCGCGGGAAGCGCAGGGTGAACCACAACCCGGCGACCAGGCCGATCAGCGCGGCCGGCAACAGCCAGGAGATCTCGCCGCCGAACGCCGAGCCGAACATCCGGCTCAGCCCGGTCGACCCGCCGAACCCGGTGTTGCCGTCACCGCCACCACCCCCGCCGGAGCCGCCGAAGATGCGGCCGAGGCCGTTGTAGCCGATCGCCAACTCCCACAGCGAGTTGTTGGTGCTGCCCCCGATGTACGGCCGGGATTCGGGCGGCCAGAGCGAGACGAGCAGCACGTACCAGCCGGCGGAGACGATCAGCGCGCCGCCGGCGGCGAGCAGGTGCCAGATCCGGGTCCACAGCCCCGCCCGGCCGGCGACCAGGTAGGCCAGCGTGAAGGCCGGCAGCACCAGCAGGCCCTGCAGCATCTTCGTCAGGAACGCGAACCCGAGGGCGATGCCGGCCAGCACCAGCCAGCGCAGGGCGGTCCGCCCGCGCTCGGTCTCGATCGCCCGGAGCACGAAGTACCCGGCCAGCGTCATCAGGAAGACCAGCAGCGCGTCCGGGTTGTCGAAGCGGAACATGAGCGCCGCGACCGGGGTCAGGGCGACCAGGCCGCCGGCGATCAGCCCGGCCGCATCACCGGACCACCGGCGCACCGCGGCCCAGAGCAGGGCGACGGTGCCCACACCCAGCAGGGCCTGCGGGACGAGCACGGACCAGGAGCTGAAGCCGAAGATCCGGGCGGACAGCACCATCAGCCAGATCGTGGCCGGCGGCTTGTCCACGGTGATCGCGTTCGACGAGTCCAGCGAGGCGAACAGCCAGGCATTCAGGTCCTGCGTGCCGGACTTGACCGCCGCCGCGTAGAAGTCGTTCGCGTACCCGGAGGCGGACAGGTTCCACAGGTAGAGCCCGGCGGTGACGGCCAGCAGGCCCCACAGGGCCGGCCGCGCCCAGCGCGGATCGCCGGTTGGGCCGAGGAACAGGCGGCCCAGCCTGGCGCGCCGGTGCGGCGACCCCGTGCCGGGGGGCGGAGTCGCCGGAGTCGCCGGAGGCGGGGCAAGGCTGGTCGGATCGTCGGTCAGTGTGGACATCGGCTATTCCTCGATCGATGTGGTTGGCAGTGACGGCGCGGCGCGCCGGAACACCCAGCCGCGCAGCAGGACGAACCGGACCACCGTGGCCAGCAGGTTCGCCAACACAAGGACGACGACCTCGACCGGCACGCTGGGCTCGGGATTGATCGACATGAGCAGGGCGAGCGAGCCGCTGGTGATGACCAGTCCGAGCAGGAACACGCCGAAGCCCTGGAACTGGTGCCGGACGGCGCCCTCCCGTCCACGGATGCCGAACGTCAACCGCCGGTTGGCGGCGGTGTTGCCGATCGCGGTGATCGCCAGGGCCAGGAAGTTGGCGGCCTGCGCGCCCATACCGAGCCGCAGCAGGAAGAACAGCACGAGATAGGCCAGCGTGCTGGCGATGCCGATGGCCGCGAACCTGACGATCTGCATGGTCATGCCGGTGGGGACCCCGGGTGTCTCCGGTTCGAGCGGGGCGCGGCCGAGTTGCCGCCGGATGTCGGCGACGGGCAGCCCGCCGGCGGCCAGGGCGCGGCCGACCCGCCACACGCCGCGCAGGTCGTCCTTGGCGGTCTGCACGATGTCGACCCGCGAGTCCGGATCGTCGGTCCAGTCGACGGGCACCTCGTGGATGCGCAGGCCGGATCGCTCGGCCAGCACCAGCAGCTCGGTGTCGAAGAACCATCCGGTGTCCTGCACCAGCGGGAGCAACTGCTGAGCGACGTTGCGCCGGATCGCCTTGAAACCGCACTGCGCGTCCGAGAAGCGGGTGGCCAGGGTGCCGCGCAGGATCAGGTTGTAGCAGCGGGAGATGATCTCCCGCTTCGGTCCGCGGACCACCCGGGACCCGCGGTGCAGTCGGGTGCCGATGGCCAGGTCGGAATGCCCGGAGACCAGCGGCGCGACGAGCGGCAGCAGGGCCGACAGGTCGGTGGACAGGTCCACGTCCATGTAGACCAGGACGTCCGCGTCGGAGTCGAGCCAGGCCTGCTTGAGCGCCCGGCCGCGGCCCTTCTGCGGCAGGTGGACCGCCCGCACGTCCGGGTACTGCCGGTCGAGCCGGTCGGCGAGCCGCCCGGTGCCGTCGGTGGACGCGTTGTCCGCCACGGTGATCCGGAAACTCATCGGGACCTGGGTGGTCAGGTAGTCGTGCAACCGCGCCACGCTGCGGGGCAGGTCCAGTTCCTCGTTGTAGACGGGAACAACGATGTCCAGGGTCGCCCGGGTGGACCGGGCGCCGGGGGCCTCGGGCCGGCCGTCCGGTGCGAGATCCCCCGCCCAGCCATCGGTCAGCGTGAACGCACTCATGGCGTCGACGGTGCGGGACGGACCTGGGATCCGAACACGCTGGCACTGTGCGGTTGCTATGCCCGGCCTTCTGCTGTTGATCATGGAGTAAGGGCTGGTTTGGGTGCGCCATAATGGCCCTTACCCCATGATCAACACCAAGGGGTGTTCCCGGATCAGCGACCGCGGTGATCCACCCGCGCGGCACGGTGCCCGAACCGCGGCTTGCGCACGCCGCTGCTCTCGATCAGCCGCATCACCCGCTGGCGGTGCCCACGCCACGGTTCGAGCAGCTCCAGCATGCCGTCGTCGTCCACCGGGCGGCCGATCAACGCCCAGCCGACCAGCGCGGGCAGGTGAAAGTCGCCGACGCTGACCGTGTCCGGGTCGCCGTGCGCCCGCTGCACGATCTCCGCCGCGGTCCAGACGCCGATGCCGGTGACGGTGCGCAGAGCGGCGGTGACGTTCGGGCCGTCCCGGCCACGCTCCACCGTGCGCTGCAGGCCGTCGGCGACCCTGGTTGCGCGGAGGACGGTCGCGGACCGCCCCGGGTCCACGCCGGCGCGGTGCCATTCCCACGACGGGATGCGGCTCCATTCGGCGGGCAGCGGCGGCACCCGCATCCCGGCCGGGGCTGGCCCGGGTGCGGGAGAACCGAAGCGGGTCACCAACTCCCGCCACGAGCAGCGAGCATCGGCACCGACCACCCGCTGTTCGAGCACCGCGGGCACCAGCGACTCGAAGACCAGGGTGGTCCGGGGAATCCGCAGGCCGGGATGTGCGCGGCGACTGCCGTGCAGCACCGGATGGCCGGCGGTGTCCAGGTCCGACCAGTCGTCATCCGCGCCGAGCAACTCGGGCAGCTGCGCGGTCGCCCACTCGGCACCGGGACCCCAGGCGGTGCACCGGATCTGCGGCCGGCGGCCGGTCGCCAGGTGCAGGGTGACCGGGCCGTGAGGTGTGTGGGATGTGCGCCAGATCCCGCCGGGCTCGAATCGCATGGTCGGGTCGTGGCTACCCCGGAGCAGCGGCCACAGCACCTGCGCGGGCTCGACCGGGTGCGGCGGTGTCCAGGTGCTGCTCAGCGCCCGGTCCTGGGATCTCGTGGGCGCCTCGGTCACCCCGACACTGTGCCATCCCGGCCCGCCGGCATGTACTCGCGCGCAGCGCAGCGGTGAGCAGGTCGTTGGTGGCGCCCCGGTCCATGCCGGTCTTCCCCGAGCCAGGAACACCTTCGACCAACACCACCGCCGGTCCGCTCAAACGCTGCTCCTCCGGCTCCGCTCATGGCACCGCCATAGTGTGCACAGCTTCCGGACAGCCGGCGCGCCAACCCTGAAGTCCGGTCACGCGAGATCGCAGCGGCGACCCTGACACCAGATGAGAAGGAGCACGCATGACACCCCATGAGGGCGAGCGAGAACGGCCCGAATCCCAACCGACGAGCCCGGACGCACCGGCGGGCCGGCCGACCTGGGGGACCTCCGGCGCGGCGGCAGCGCCGGGCGGCAAGGAACCGTCGAAGTGGAAGACCTGGCACAAGGTCGCCGCAGGAGGTGCACTGGCCACCGTCGTGGCGATCGGCGGCGTGGCCGCGGTGACCGCAGCGAACGCCTCGTCCGGCGACACCGCCACCACCCAGGCGGGTTTCGCCGGCGGCGGCCCAGGCTCGAATGGATCAGGGGATGCCGGAGACTTCGGCTCGCAGGGCGGTCGCGGCGGCATGGCCGGCGTGATGGAGCTGGCGAATGCGCTGCACGGCGACTTCGTGGTGTCCGGCGACAGCGGCACCCAGACCATGCGGCTGCAGACGGGCGAGACCACCGAGCTGTCCGCCGACTCGCTGACGGTCACGAGCACCGATGGGTACGAATCGACCTACACCGTCGGAAGCGACGTGGACGTGTCCGGCCTCGCCACCGGCGACACGGTCCGAGTGATCGGCACGGTCAGCGGCGACACCGTCACCGCCACCGCCGTGCGGTCCGGCACCGGCTCGACCGGCGGCGAGGGCGGGATGCAGCCGCCGGACGGGATGACCCCGCCCGACGAGACCGGCCAGGCTCCGCAGACCTCCTGACCGGGACTCAGAGGACCTTCGAGCCGTACATCTCGCCCAGCGGATCGGCGATCAACTCGATGCGGGCGCCATCGGGATCACGGAAGTACAGCGACACCTCGCTGTGCTCGACCAGTTCGAGCCCGGCGGTGGTCAGCTTGTCCCGCAGCCGTTCCCACCGGGTCGGCTCGACGCTGATCGCGATGTGGTGCAGCCCGCCCAGCACCTCCTGGTAGGGGCCGACATCCAGCCCGGGAAAGTCGAAGAACGCCAACAGGTTCCCGTTGCCGATGTCGAAGAAGAAGTGGGACGACCCGGGGTAGTCCCGATTCTCGATCAGCTCGGTCAACGGGAACTCGAGCAGCTCGGAGTAGAAACGGATGGTCTGCTCGACGTCGCTGGACAACAGCGCCGTGTGGTGCAGCCCGCGGGCGGACGAGGCCGGGCGTTCGTTCGGGGGCTTCAGGTACTGGCCGCGCAGGACGGCCCGCCGGTCCTCGAAGCTCTGCCGATCCTGCGTGACGGTGCCACCGGTCATCTCTGTGATCCTCCTCGTGTCTCGCGGAGCTCAGCCATGATCGACATTGCCTGGCGCACGGGTGCCTCAGCCGCTGGCGTCCGGCAGCCGGACGGTGAAGACGGTCTGCCCCGGCCGGCTCTGTACCGACACGGTCCCGCGGTGCGCCCCGACCACCGCCGCCACGATGGCCAGGCCGAGGCCGGTGGACCCGGCCGCCCGGGAACGGGACGAGTCGCCGCGGACGAAGCGGTTGAAGATCTCCGGCTGCAGGGCGGCCGGGATGCCGGGGCCGTTGTCGGTCACCGTGATCACCGCGGAACCCTGCTCGGTCCGCAGCCCGCACCGGACGGTGGTGCCGGCGGGCGTGTGCGTCCGTGCGTTGGCCAGCAGGTTCGTCAGCACCTGGGTCAGCCGGGCGGCGTCGCCGGTGACCGTCACCGGCTCCTCGGGCAGGTCCAGCTGCCACCGGTGGGTCGGCCCGGCCACTCGGGCGTCCGACACCGCGTCGATGACGAGCATGCTCAGGTCCACCTCATCCGCGGACAGCGGCCGCCCGGAATCCAACCTGGCCAGCAGCAGCAGGTCATCGACCAGGGTCGACATCCGGGACGATTCCGACTCCACCCGGCGCAGCGCGTGGGTGACGGTCTCGGCGTCGTCCTCGTCGCGGCGGGCCAGCTCCGCGTACCCGCGGATCGAGGCCAGCGGGGTGCGCAGCTCATGGGAGGCGTCGGCGACGAACTGCCGCACCCGGGTCTCCGACTCCTGACGCGACTTCAGCGCGCCGGAGACGTGCCCGAGCATCTGGTTCAACGCGGCCCCGACCTGACCCACCTCCGTCCGGATGTCGGTGTCCTGCTCGGGCACCCGTACCCCAAGGTCGACCTCGCCGCGGTCCAGGGGCAGCGTGGTGACCTTGCGCGCGGTGGCGGCGACCCGGTCCAGCGGGCGCAGCGACCGGCGGACGATCCAGACGACGGCGAAGGCGCCGGCGATCAGGGCGACCACGGTCACGATGAGCAGCGTCATGCCCAGCTGGAACAGCGAGCCCTGCACCGGACCCATGGACAGGCCGCTGACGATCGTCACGCCGTTGCGCGTGGAGGATTCGACCCGGTAGTTGTTGTCCAGTCCGGGGATGTCGACCGTCTGCGGCGGGCTGTTCGGCGTGACCGAGAGCAGTACCTCGTCGGCGCCTGCGGGCAGAGAGGTGCAGCCGGACTTCGGGTTCACCGTCCAGGCGTTGGCGACCTCGCCGTCGACGATCACCGCGGTGAGGCTGTAGGCGGATTGCCCGAGACCGGCCGGGCCACCCTGCCGCCATGCGTCACACGACGGCAGTCCGTTCCCGGACCGGCCGACCGGTCCCCAGATCAGCTCGTTGGCCGTTTGCAGCTGGGTGTCCAGCTGCTTCATCAGATAGCGGGACAGGAAGATCTCGGTGGTCACCCCCACCACGGCGCACACCACGACGATCAGCGCCATGATGCTGACCACCAGCTTGCTGCGCAGCGTCAGCGGCTTTCGCGGGCGGAGCCAGGACCTGCGTCGGCCCTGCGCCCCCGGGGCGATCGGCGCCATTTCGATCGGCTCGGTGACATGCCCGTCCGTGCTGCGGCGCGGGTCACGGTCGAGGACCGCGGCCCGGTCGGTGCCGTGCGACCCGTCAGGTTGCGGGCTTGAGGACATAACCGAAACCCCTCATGGTGTGGATCATCGGCTCCCGTCCGGCGTCGATCTTCTTGCGCAGGTAGGAAATGTACAGCTCCACGATATTGGCCTGGCCGCCGAAGTCGTAGTTCCAGACCCGGTCCAGGATCTGCGCCTTGGACATCACCCGCTTCGGATTGCGCATCAAAAAGCGCAGCAGCTCGAACTCGGTGGCGGTCAGGCTGATCAGGTCGTCCCCGCGCCGGACCTCCCGGGAATCCTCGTCCAGCACCAGGTCGCCCACCACGATGGTGGACGAGTCGGTGGTCAGCGCCAGGTGCGAGCGACGCAGCAGGGCGCGCAGCCGGAGCACCAGCTCCTCGATGGAGAACGGCTTGGTCACGTAGTCGTCGCCGCCGGCGGTCAGGCCCGCGATGCGGTCGCCGACGTCGTCCTTCGCGGTCAGGAACAGCACCGGCATCCGCTCGATGTCCGCGCGCAGCCGGCGCAGCACCTCAAGCCCGTCGATATCGGGCAGCATCACGTCCAGCACCACCAGGTCGGGCCGGAACTCCCGGGCCGCGGCGATCGCGGACGTCCCATCGGCCGCCGTGCGCACCTCCCAGCCCTCGTACCGCAGGGCCAGGCTGACCAGCTCGGACAGCGCCTGCTCGTCGTCGACCACCAGGACGCGGATCGGCCGGCCGTCCGGTCCACGCAGGGCGGCGCGATCGGCCGGGGCGGCGGTGCTGGTGAGCGGGCTCGAAGCGGTCATGCCAATGATCCTGGGCGGCGGCTGTGTGTCCCGTCTAGGCCTGGCCTGTGCGGTTCCTGTGCGCCTGCTTGCCGGGCCGACCTCAGCCGGCGTACACCTGACCGCCGCTCACGGTCACCGGCAGTTGCTCCAGCGGCCGCACCGCCGGCCCGCCGAGCACCGCGCCGGTGGCTACGTCGAACCGAGATCCATGGCAGGGGCACTGGCCGCTGGCCGCGACGGTGCAACCCTGATGGGTGCAGATCGCCGTGTGCGCGACGACCGTGCCACCGGTGTAGGCCAGCAGATAGGGACTGGCCGCGTCACCGACGACCGCCGCACCCGCCGCCTGCACGTCGGCGACCGACGCCAGGATCGGCCCGGACGGCGCCGGCTCGGGGGTGGAGGCCGCGGGAGTGCCGGGCGACGTCGCCGTGGTCGTCGGGGAGGCCGACGGGGAGCCGACCGCCGACGATGCGGCCGAACTGGTCGCCGACGGTGCCGGGGACGACGTCGGGGACGGCGTAGTCGTGGTGGTCTCCGATGGCGAGCCTTCGGACGAACAGGCGGCGGCGACGGCGAGCACGGCGGTGCCGGAGACGGCGAGCACGGCACGACGGGGTAGTGGCAAGGGCGGGGGGGAAGGCTCGACAACAACGGGCACGGGCTGTTCCTCCAGTTCGGCGGCGGGGGCCGGGCGGATGCGGAACCACTGACCAGATCCTCGTCTCCGATGCACGTCGCCGGACCTGTGAAGGTTCGATGAAGACGCAGGCCGACGCGAGTTCCCCGTTTCGACCGGGCGATGCACACCCCAGGTCACAATTCCGCAACGCCCTGTCGACAATCTCGGCAACCAGCGGGCGGCCGATGCTATATCGATTCAGCACCAAAACTGATGGTACATATCATCTTCCGACCAACCTGCGGATCTAGCAGAGGCCTCAACAGCTCGAACTGGGCGTCGAGCCCGAGTTGCGCGATGAGTCCGGCGGGTCTGTGATCGCAGACACATCGTCCACACATGTCGGGTCCGTCGGACACGCGCCCGACCCTCGCCCATCCATCTCAGTGCAGAGGGGCACTCAATGCGTCGAATGCTCAAGGTCGGCCTGGCGCTGGCCGCCGTCCCGCTCGTGATCAGCGCCTGTAGCAGTGGCAGCAGTACATCCGGCACCACCAGCGCGGCCACCTCGGCGGCCGGCACCGGGGCGGCCAGCGGAACCGCGGCGGCGACGGGCGGCGCGGCGACCGGGGGTGCCTCCAGCGCGTCCACGCTGACGGTGTGGGCGGACAATTCGACCAACACGTCCAAGGCGATCAAGCCGCTGTGCGAGAAGTGGGCGGCCGAGAACGGTGTCACGTGTGTCATGCGCGACTTCAACGGCGGCAATGTCCTGCGGGATGCGCTGATCCAGGGCAACAGCACCGGCGACGTGCCCGACGTCTTCGAGGGTCCGCACGACCACATCGGCCAGTACCAGCAGAACGGCATCCTGGCCCCCGTTGACCTGGGCGCGAACACGGACAAGTTCACCAAGCCGGCCCTCCAGGGCGTCACCTATAACGGCGCGACCATGGGTGTGCCGTGGGCAACGGAGAACGTCGCGTTGCTGACCAACAAGGCGCTGTCGCCGACCTGCCCGGCCACCATGGACGACGCGGTCGCCACCGCCAAGCAGCTGCAGGCCGCCGGCACCTCCCAGCCCGGCCTCGGTATCGGCCTGCAGATCGGGTCGGCCGGCGACGGCTACCACTGGCAGCCGTTGTTCAGTGCGGACGGCGGCTACGCCTTCAAGCAGAACGCCGACGGCACGTACGACCCCAAGGACATGGGCATCGGCGGCGAGGGCGCCATTGCGGCGGCCACCCGCCTGCAGGGGCTGGTCAAGGACGGCGTCCTGGGTGCGAACGTGAGCTTCGACATCGCCCAGCAGGCCTTCACCGGCGGCCAGATGGCGTATTGGATCACCGGCCCGTGGGCGATCCCGGACGCCAAGGCCGCGCTCGGCGACAACCTGATGGTCTGCCCGATTCCACCGTGGGCCGGCAGCGAGTACACCTCGCAGCCGTTCATCGGTGTCCGGGGCTTCTTCCAGCCGAACAACGCCAAGAACCCGGTGCTGGCCTCGACCTTCCTGTCCGACGAGGTGCAGACCACCGAGTTCATGGACGCCATGTACGCGGTTGATCCGCGCACCCCGGCCTGGATCCCGACGCTGGAAACCGTGTCCGCCGCCGACGCGTTCGTCAAGGCCTTCGGCGACTACGGGGCGAACGGCATCCCGATGCCGTCCATCCCGCAGATGGCCAATGTGTTCACCGACTGGGGCGTGGCCCAGTTCAACGTGGCCAACGGGGCCGACCCGACCACCACGATGCAGAACGCTGCGGCCTCCATCAACCAAATCAACGCCAACCTGAACTGACCGACGAACCCGCTCGGAGAGGATCGACGGCAACATGACCGACACTGCCCCGGCGGTCCAGGACGAGCGGGGGGCTCCGGCCTCCCGCCCCCCGGGCGCCGGCAACCTGATCGTCAAGATCAT
>JBIOVW010000052.1:0-2632 GCA_044867945.1 Nakamurella sp.
CTGGTCATCCAGGGCACGATCATCTCGGCCGAACATGTCAAGGCAAACGGCTCCGCGCTGAATCTGAAGTCGTTCATCTCCGACCTCGACGTGCCGGTGATCGTCGGCGGGTGCTCGGACTACAAGACGGCAACCCACTTGATGCGCACCGGTGCGGCCGGCGTCGTCGTCGGGACGGGGCACGGCAACACGACCACCACCGACGAGGTGTTGGGGATCTCCGTGCCGATGGCCACCGCGATCGCCGACGCCGCGGCGGCCCGCCGCTCCTACCTCGACGAGACCGGCGGCCGATACGTGCACGTCATCGCGGCCGGCGGGATCTCCTCGAGCGCGGACATCGCCAAGGCCATCGCCTGCGGGGCGGACGCGGTGATGCTCGGTGAGCCGCTGACCTGGGCCGCCGATGCGCCGGCCGGCGGCTGGTACTGGCCCACCACCGCGGCGCATCCGGTGCTGCCGCGCGGGTTCGCCGCTCCCGTCGGCCCCGCCGACGTCCCGCTGGCCCAGTTGTTGCTGGGTCCCGCGCTCGGCGCCGACGGCCGCACCAACCTGTTCGGTGCCCTGCGCCGGGCGATGGCCAAGGCGGGATACTCCGACCTCAAGGAGTTCCAGAAGGTCGGCCTGACCATTCGCGGCTGACGTCGGTCGGTCGATCCGCCGCGCGCAGCTTTTCGGCGAACGAGTGACGCGAGGCGCAAGTTAGGGCATGATTGACCCGGGGCGGTTGCTCGAAGTAGGCAATTGGAAGCGGGGGCGCCATGTTGACCACTCGTCCGGACGATCGATCGCTCCGGAACCTGACGGATCGAAGCGGTTCGGCATGAGCACGCTGGTCGGTCAGCGCCCCGCCGCGTCCGCGGGGCAGCCGCGCCGGAGGGCCCCGCGCCGGCTCCTTCTGGTGCTGCTCGTGGTCGCGCTGTCGGCCGCGGCGATGGCCGCCGTCAAGATCCTGGTGCCGACCGACGACCGGATCGGCGGGTACGACGTGCCGGTGGTGATCGGCGCGGTGCCCTACTGGGACGAGGAGACCGCCCGGCAGAGCATCGACGCCCACGGCGCCGCGATGACCGTCGCCTCACCCTGGACCTATGCCGTGGCGGCGGACGGTTCGGTCGTGCCGCAGATCGGGATCGATGCGGCCGGCGAGGCGGTCCAGGCGACATGGCTGGGCGAGCGGGGACTGTCGGTGATTCCGACCATCGCCAACACCACCGCCGGCGCCTGGGATGCGGTCACCATCTCCACGGTGATCAACGATCCCGGTCTTCGCGCGGCGCACATCGCATCAATCGTCGACCTGGTGATGACCAACGGGTACGACGGGGTCCAGATCGACTACGAGGACCTCGACGCCGCCGACCGGTGGGCGTTCTCGGCCTTCGTCGGGGAACTGGCCGATTCGCTGCATGCGATCGACAAGCTCCTGTACGTCACCGTGCACCCCAAGACCGACGACTCGGGCTACGACGGACGGAACGAGGCACAGGACTACGCGGCCATCGGCGCGGTGGCCGACATGGTCTTCGTGATGACCTACGACTGGCACTGGGAAACCAGCTCCAGCGGTCCGATCGCTCCGTACGGCTGGATGGAGCGGGTCGTGCAGTACACCGTCAGCCAGATCCCGGCCGAGAAGATCATCCTCGGGGTCGGGCTCTACGGCTACGACTGGGTCGACTCGCAGGGTGAGGCGGTGACCTGGAGTCAGGTGCGGGCGCTGGCCGACCGGTACCAGGTGCAGGAGCAATGGGATGAGGCAAGTGCCAGCCCTTACCTGAGCTACACCGGGGACGACGGCCGGCACCATGACGTGTGGTTTGAGAACGCCCGCAGCGTCCAGGCGAAGTTCGACCTGGCCCGCATCCACCGGCTCGGCGGGATCGGACTCTGGCGGCTCGGCGGGGAGGACCCGGGAATCTGGGCGCCCGGCCCATGATCCGGCCCGATCAGAGCCAGCCGTTCCGCTTGAACAGGACGAACAGTGAGGCCACGGCCGCCACCATCACCGCGAGCCCGATGAGGAACCCGCCACCGTGGCCGTAGCCGGGGTACGGGACGTTCATCCCGAGGAAGCCGGTGATCAGCGTGGGCACGGCGATGATCGCGGCCCAGGCCGCCAGCTTCTTCATGACCATGTTCAGGTGCACGTCGGACAACGCCAGGTTCGTCTCGTAGGCCGAGCTGAGCACCTCACGCAGGGTGTTGGTCTCGTTGGCGTCGTGCTGGGCATGGTCGCAGATGTCCTGGAACCGGCGGGCCATGCTGCCGTGCAGCAGCTGGGCAAGGGGATCGTCCTCCCCGGGCGGCCGCGCGGCCGCGGCCGCCAGGTCCATGGTGATCTCCGCGAACGGGGCGGTGATCCGCCGCATGACCGCGATGGCCTGACGAATGCGGAACGCCCGCAACTGGTCCGCCCGGTTCATCGGTTTGTCGTCGAACAGCGACGCGGTCAGCTCGTCGGCGGCGTCCGCGATCGCCAGCAGCGCAGTGCCCTGGGTGTGGGTCAGGATGTCCACCAGCAGGTGGAGTCCGGCCGGGATTCCGTCGCAGGCGAGGCCCGCCGCATCGTCGGACAGCCGCCGGGTCAGCGGCGCGGCGACCCGGCCGTCGGCGACCACCGCGAGCATCC
>JBIOVW010000053.1:0-6012 GCA_044867945.1 Nakamurella sp.
GCCGGTGAGTTGGGTGGCGTCGACGCGTCCGGGTCGGTGTCGGCCGCGGTGGCGGAGGCCATCCGGGTGGTCCGTGAGTCCGGGTTGCCCACCCGCACGGACTCCATGTTCACCACCCTGGAGGGTGAGTGGGACGAGTGCATGGCCGTGGTCAAGCAGTGCTGTGACGTGGTCGGCCGGTACGGCAGCCGAGTGAGCCTGGTCCTCAAGGCGGACATCCGGCCGGGTCACACCGGGGAGCTCTCCGGCAAGGTGGCACGGGTCGAGTCCGCGCTCGGTACCTCGGGCCCGTCCGCCGGGTGAGCCGGGTCGTCCGGATCGGGCTGTCCGGCTGGCGCTACCCCCACTGGCGTCGAGGAGCGTTCTACCCAACGGGGCTGGCACAGCGCCGCGAACTGGAGTACGTCGCCGGGGTCTTCGACACCCTCGAACTGAACGGGCCGTTCTACTCGCTGCAGCGGCCGAGCTCGTACGCCCGCTGGCGTGACCGGACCCCCGACGGCTTCGTGTTCGCGGTCAAGGGCAGCCGGTTCATCACGCACATGAAGAAGCTGGCCGGTGTGGGCGACGCGCTGGCGGCGTTCTTCGCCTCCGGGGTGCTCGACCTCGGGGACAAGCTCGGCCCGGTGCTGTGGCAGCTGCCGCCGATGCTGTCCTTCCGGCCGGAGCGGATGACCGAGTTCTTCGCGTCGCTGCCCAGGACCGTCGGCGAAGCGGCCGCGCTGGCCGCGTCGGGGGTGGACCGGATCAGGGACCGCTTCGGAGAAGAGCCCGGGCTCGTCGTCGCCGACCCCTCCGTGCCGATACGGCACGCCGTGGAGGTGCGGCACGATTCCTTCGCCACGGATTCGTTCTACGGGTTGTGCCGGCAGTTCGGGGTGTCGCTGGTGGTCGCGGACACCGCCGGCCGGTACACCTGGGTCGACGAGGTCACGGCCGACCTGGTGTACGTGCGGCTGCACGGCGACCAGGAGCTGTACCGCAGCAGCTACACCGACCAGGGCATCGACTGGTGGGCCGACCGGGTCCGCGGCTGGGCGTCGACACCGGGAGTGCGGCGGGTGCACGTCTACTTCGACAACGACGGCGACGCGCATGCCCCGCACGACGCGCTCCGGCTGGCCCGCCGGTTGTCGGAGCTGCGCTGACCCGACGGTTCGCTGGCCAATCCCGCGCGGAATCGGTCGAAACCGGCGCGATAACGCGGGAATGGTCAGCGAACCGTGGCGAAGCGCGAGAAGGACTGCTACAGGACGATCAGTCCACCGGTGTTCGCCCGGGCGGCGTTGAACCGGGCGGTCGCGTCCGTCCAGTTGACGATGTTCCACCAGGCCTTGACGTAGTCGGCCTTGACGTTGCGGTACTGCAGATAGAAGGCGTGCTCCCACATGTCCAGCAGCACGATCGGGATCTGCGCCGCCGGCAGGTTCCCCTGCTGGTCGAACAGCTGCATGATGTTCAGCCGCTGACCAAGGGTGTCCCAGACCAGCATCGACCAGCCCGAACCCTGGATCGCGTTGGCGTTGGCGGTGAACTGCCGCCGGAAGCCGTCGAAGGAGCCGAAGAACTCGTCGATCGCCGCGCCGAGCTCGCCGTCCGGCTTGTCGCCGCCCTGTGGGGACAGGTTCGGCCAGAACACCGAATGGTTGATGTGCCCGCCCAGGTGGAAGGCCAGGCTCTTCTCCAGGCCGTTCAGCGGACCGAACGCGTCCTTGTCCCGGGCCTCTGCGAGTTGATCGAGGGTTGTGTTGGCGCCCGCCACATATGCCGCGTGGTGCTTGCTGTGGTGCAGCTCCATGATCGTGCCCGAGATGTGGGGTTCGAGCGCCCCGTAGTCGTACGGCAGATCCGGCAGCGTGTACACACCCATTGCGTCTCCTCCGACGTGACTCGTCGGCCCACCCGTCGTGTGGACCGAACCAGCCCGACCCTATACCCCGGCGGTGCTGGCCGCCGGGGTCGGTCCGGCGCTGGGCGATGATCCCGTACCCGGCCGATCGTCGGTTCAAACCGACTGGACCGCAACGGGATTGCGCAGCCGCGCGAGCCGGTCGAGTGAGCGGGTGTTGATCATCCCCAGGACGGCAACCAGGTCTCCATGGTCAGCCGCTCGTGGGTGATCGGCTCGCCGCCCAGGATCGGCCAGAGCCAGATGAAATTGGCGATGACGAGCCCCACGTACAGCGCGACGACGGCGAACGACGTGTACCGTCGTTCGATCCCGTGGGTGGCCCGGCCGAGGATGTCGCCGAGGACCAGCGTGATGCCGATGACCAGGAACGGCGCCAGCGGGGTTGCGTAGAAGAAGTACATCTGCCGGTCGAGGTTGGTGAACCAGGGCAGGTACCCGGCGCCGTAGCCGACCAGCACCGCCGCGTACCGCCAGTCCAACCGGCCGAACACCTTCCACAGCGCCCACACCAGCACGAACATCGAGACCCACCACAGGGCCGGGGTGCCGATCAGGAAGATCCGGCGGACGCAGTCGGTGGCGCCCTCCCCGCAGCCGGGGCCGTCGGCGGGGGAGTAGTACAGCACCGGCCGGGTGCCCAGCGGCCAGGTCCACGGCTTGGACTCCCAGGGGTGCCGCTTGCTCGGGTCGGTCGGGGTGAGCAGGTGGGCGTGGAAGTCGAGCATCTTCCAGGTCCACTGCCACAAGGTGTTCTGCCACAGCGCGGCCGCCTCGTAGAGGAACCCGCTCTTCCAGTCCGACCGGTTGCTCTCGATCGCGACGAGGGTGTGCCGCGGCCAGCTGGTCTCGGACGCGAACCAGGCCCACCACGACCCGACGTACACCAGCACCGGGACGATGCCCAGCGACCAGATCGTCGGCAGCAGGTCCCGCCTGATCCCCGCCCGAACGGGTCGCCGCACCCCGGCCTCGCGGCGGGCCTGCATGTCCCAGATCAGCGACAGCGCGGCGAACGCGAGGATCCAGTACGCGCCCGACCACTTGACCGCGGTGGTCAGGCCGAGCAGCACGCCCGCCCCGAACCGCCACCAGCGGGCGCCCAGCGCCGCCCCGAACCTGGTGGTGGCGATGGAACCATCGGCGACCGCGGCGGCCAGCCGCGCCCGGACCTGGTCGCGGTCGGCAATCAGGCAGGCGAACGCGGCCAGCACGAACACCGCCTGGAAGATGTCCAGCAGGGCCGAGCGGGACTGCACGTGGCTGACGCCGTCGCAGATCAGCAGCACCCCGGCGATCCCGCCGAGCAGCGTGGAGCCGGTCATCCGCCGGGTCACCCGGATGATCAGTAGGACGGACACGATCCCGGCCACAGCCGAGGCGAGCCGCCAGCCGGTCGGGTTGTAGCCGAGCAGCGACTCGCCGATCGCGATCAGCTGCTTGCCCAACGGCGGGTGCACCACCACGCCGAACGCCTGGTTGTCCTCGACGCCGCCGTTGCGCAGCATCTCCCAGGCCTGGATGGCGTAGTACTTCTCGTCGAACAGCGGGGTGCCGCCGTCACTGGCGGCGCCCAGGTTGACCAGCCGGATCAGCGCGGCGACAAAGGTGAGCACGCCCGTGACCAGCCAACCGCGGGCCCGGTCGGTCGGTGGCGGCCGCAGCTTGCCGGCCGGTCTGACGGGCTCGGCCAGCGGTGGGACCTCGCCGATCGCCACGACGGTGGTCGCGGGATCCGCGCGTTCGGGCTCGTCCGGCTGGGCCGCCCGGGTCTCGTCGTCGGTGGCCGGGTCGGCCAGGGACGTCGGAGCGGACATGCGCACGATCGTAGGGTGAGCCAATGACCAGGGCCGGTGGGAGGGTTTGGTGAGCGAGCAGGCCGGCGGCCTCGTGCTCGCCGGCACGCCGCTCGGCCGGGCCGACGACGCGTCGAACCGGCTGCGGGCGGCACTGTCCGACGCGGACGTGATCGCCGCCGAGGACACCCGGCGGCTGCGCCGGTTGGCCGCCGACCTCGGCGCCACGGTGAGCGGCTCGCTGGTCTCGTACTACGAGGCCGTCGAGCGCTCCCGGATTCCCGGGCTGCTGGACCGGATGCGGGACGGTCGGACGGTGCTGCTGGTGACGGATGCGGGCATGCCGTCTGTCTCCGATCCGGGGTACCGCCTGGTGGCGGCGGCCGCGTCGGAAGGACTGCCGGTGACCTGCATCCCTGGTCCGTCCGCGGTGATCACCGCGCTGGCCCTGTCCGGGCTGCCGTCGGACCGGTTCTGCTTCGAGGGCTTCCTGCCGCGCAAGGCCGGCGACCGGGCGCGGGTGCTGGCCGCGCTGGCGGGCGAGCGGCGCACGATGGTGTTCTTCGAATCGGTGCACCGGGTGTCCGAGGCCCTGGCCGCGATGCGGGACGCCTTCGGTGCGGACCGGGCGGCCGTGTTGTGCCGGGAGATGACCAAGACCTACGAGCAGGTGATCCGCGGCACCCTGGCCGACCTGGTGGCCGCGGCCGAGGCGGGGCTGCGGGGTGAGCTGACCCTGGTGGTGGCCGGAGCGCCGACCGTGGTCGAGGCCGCGCCCGCGGCGTCGGAGCTGGCCGCGTCGGTGGACGAGCTGGTCGCCGCCGGACGCACCCGGCGGGACGCGGTGGACGAGGTCGCCGCCCGGTTCGGCCTGCCCCGCCGCGCGGTCTACGCCGCGGCCACATCCGGCCGCGTTACCTGAAGTTGATCATGGCGTTCCGCCAGCGACACACCGACAGGTTCGGCGACACGCCGAATTTCGCCTGGCAGCGCCCCATGATCAACTTCGGGTGCGGGGCATCAACCTCGGGTGAGGGACATCAACTTCGGGTGAGGGACGCTGCGAAGCCGTCGACCAGGCGCCGGTAGCTCTCGTCCAGGTCCAGCGGCATCGCGAACCCGCCGGCCGCCTCGAGTGAGACGAACCCGTGCATCAGGGACCGCAGCGCCCGGATTGCGTGGATGGCGTCGTCACCGGCGAGCCCGAACTCGGCGAGCACCGCGGCGAGCACGCCGATGATCCGGGTCGCGACCTGCTCGTGCTCCTGATCCCCAGGTAACGGGGCGATCACCGACGCGGCGTACCGGCCGGGGTGGCGTCGGGCGAAGTCGCGGTAGGCGTCGGCCATCGCGCGTAGCGCCGGCGGGCCCGACCGACCGACGGCCGCGTCCGTCATGACGTCCGACAGCTCCCGCGCGCTGCGCACGCTGACGTCCTGGCGCAGCTCGGCCAGGGAGCCGACGTGCTTGTACAGGCTGGGCAACCGCACCCCGAACGCCTCCGCGACACCCGCGAGAGTGAGCTGTTCCCAACCCTTCTCATCGGCAATCTCGGCAGCTCGGGTAGCCAGCAGTTGCCGGGAGAGGCCCGCCCTAGGCATCCGGCCCGCCGCTCACCGCACGCGCGAACTCCAGCAGGACCGGCGTCGTCCGCTCGGGGAACTCGGCGTGCGGGTAGTGCCCGGCGTCTTCGATCAGCACCGACCGTCCGTGCAGCCGATCGGCCACCAGGGTCGCCTCTGCGGCCGGGTCGGGGAAATCGGGGTCGCGGGTGCCCATGACCACCAGGGTCGGCGCCTGCACCCGATCCAGCACCGCCTCGACGGGCGCGTGCGAGGTGCGGGTCGTCGCGGTGAATGCGCGCCGCCGCCCGGGCCGGCGCATCGACCGGATGGTCTGCATCCGGTGTTCGATGAACTCGTCGTCGCGACGGCCCGGGTAGGCCATTCGCAGGTAGCCCGACCACACCGCAACCGTCCAGGGGCCACTGAATGCGGCGCGCAGCAGCGCCCGCTTTGCGGCACCCATCGGCACGTTTCGCACGAACGGCCCGATGAGCACCAGTCCGTTCACCGCATCGGGCCGTTGCGCTGCGGCCAGGGTGACCGCGCCGGCGCCCATCGAATTGCCGATCAGAATCGCCGGCCCACCCAGGTGCTCGACCAGCGCGAGGACGTCGGACGCGGCTGCCTCGTCGTCGTAGGTGTCGAACGTGGCGTCGCTGTCGCCATGCCCGCGCAGATCCATGGTGGCGACCCGGAAGCCGGCGTCGATCAGCGCGGACACCTGATGGCGATACGTGCGGCG
>JBIOVW010000054.1:0-3751 GCA_044867945.1 Nakamurella sp.
GGCACCGCCGCCCCGGTGTTCAATCTCCTCGACAGCGTGCTTGGGCGGGCGCAGCGCGCGAGCCACTTCGGCCGTGAGATCGCCGGTCACCGCGCTGCCTACCCGCGACACTGGCGGCGGTTCCTCGCGGCCACCGACACGATCGGCATCCCGGCCTATCTCGAGCGGGCGGGAAGGCCGGCACTGCGAGAGCTGTTCCGGGAGGCTCTCGACGCCTACGCCGGGCCCGACGGCTTCCTGGCGCGGCACCGCCGCAAGGTGTTCGGATACCTGGAGATCGCCTTCAAGGTCGGACGCGGGGTGACCATCGGCGGGTTCACCGGGACGCCGCGCGACCGCACGTGGGCGCGGGTCGACCGCGAGCTGGAAGAGTCGCAGCGGGAACGACTGTCGCCGGAACCCGGTGCCCCGCGCGACGTGCCGTACGGGCCCGGCGCTCGCTCCTACCGGCTGTCGGAGCTGATGCTGCACAACGACGCCGACCACGGCCACTGGGTCAGCGTCGACGGCGAGGTCTACGACGTCGACACATTCCTAGGGCGCCACCCGGGAGGGCCGGCGATCCTGACGAACTACGCGGGCCGGGACGCGACCGAGGCCTTTCACCGGCTGCACGCGCACAGCGCCGCGGCGTCGATGCTCCTGCGCCGCCGACACATCGGAATGCTGGCCGGGCCGGCTTCGTCGGACGATCCCCGCTTCACGGCCTGGGCCTGGCTGGCGAGCGCGGTCGTGGAGATGCAGAACACCCTGCGCCAGGATCACGGCCTGGACCGCGCCGTGGGACCGGGCCGGCTGCCGGAGCGACCACCCTCCCCCTACCTGCTGCACCGCCGCGCGGACAGCTACCGCCGATTCCTGCTGCACTACCTCCGCCCGATCGGCGACGCGGCCGCCGAATCGCTGTGGCCGGCCACGGTGGCCGCGCACGCCTGCGGCCCTTCGGGGGATTGGATGCGGAGGCAAGTGGACGCACTCTGGGTCGGCCCCGCAGCAGCGGACGCGTCCGCCCTGCACGAGGACCTGATCGCACGGCTCGTCAGTGAGTCCGGTTCGGGTCGGCCCGGCGGACTCCGGCGGGTCGATGACGCGATCCGGGTCCTCGAGGCGGAGAGTGCGCGACTGCTCACCTCGATCAAGACACTCCTCCGGGCGGGCATTCTCGCGCTGGAACGCCCGTCGGGCCCCGACGGAGACGAGCTGATCGCGTTGGCACAGCACATCCCCGGGCTGCTCCTGGACCACCTGACCCGGGTCACGGACCCTGCGAACCGCCGCGCCGCCTGAACGCAGCCGGCCGGAGGCGCGGAGGATCAGCAGGCGTCAGGCATGCGGATACTGCGCGAGACCCAGGGAACGGCGATGCTCGGGCGAGGTCAAGCGTCGCTGGGCGCGAACTCCGCCGGGCGCTCCGCCGCCTGCTCCTCGGGCAGCAGGCAGCTGAACCGGTGCCGTCCGGGGCCGGCCGACAGGGAAGCGGAGCCGTCAGGCAGCTGGATGTCGGCGGTGGTGGAGGCCGGGACCAGCACGTCCAGCTCGAACGCATCGCCATCCAGCGTCCAGCTGACCGCGGCCGTGCCGTATGGGGTTTCGTGCTCGGCCCGGGCCCAGGTCAGGTCCCGGGACGGCAGCGGGGCCACCCGCAGCCGCCGATAGCCGGGTTCTGCCGGCGCCAACCCGGCCACGCGCCGGTGCAGGAAGTCGGCGACGGCGCCGAAGGCGTAGTGATTGAACGAGGTCATGCAGCCCGGGTCGATCGAACCGTCGGGCAGCATCGAGTTCCAGCGTTCCCAGATGGTGGTCGCGCCCATCGTCACCGGATACAGCCAGGACGGGCACTCCCGTTGCTGCAGCAGCCGCCAGGCGGTGGCCGCATGCCCGTTGTCGGCCAGCGCGTCGCAGACCAGCGGGGTGCCGAGAAATCCCGTGCCGATGCGGAAGTCGTCGATGGCGACCTGCTCGGCCAGCAGCTCCCCCGCATGTTCCCGCTGCGGGTCGTCGAGCAGCTCGAAGCCCAGCGCCATCGCGTATCCGGTCTGCGCAGGGAAGGCCAGCCGGCCGGTCGCGGTGACGTACTCGGCGCGGAACCGGGCAGCGGCCCGGTCGGCGAGGCCGGCGTAGCGCGTCGCGGACGCCCGCTCACCGAGGACGGCAGCCGCGTCCGCGACGATCCGGGCGGACCGGGCCAGGTACGCGGTGGCCACGAGCTGCCACGGCACCCGGGCCCGCCACGGCTGGTCGTCGGGCGCGGACGCGTCCAGCCAGTCGCCGAAGGAGAACCCGCCTGAGGAGAAGTCGAGGTCCGCTCCCGCCCGCTCGGCGAACGCGTCCACCCAGCCGGTCATCGACTCCCATTGCGCGCGCAGGATTCCCGCGTCGCCGATGCGCTGGTACATAGTCCACGGCACCACCGTGGCCGCGTCGCCCCAGCCGGCCTCGGCGCCCAGCGACGGCAGGTTCGGGTCCAGGTCGGCCCACGGGACGTAGGGCGGTACCACCCCGTCCGGGTGCTGATCGACCGCCAGATCGGCCAACCAGCCGGTGAGCATGCCGGCGGTGTCGAACAGGAAGCTCGCGGTGGGCGCGAACACCTGCAGGTCGCCGGTCCAACCGAGCCGCTCGTCCCGCTGCGGGCAGTCGGTGGGCACGTCGACGAAGTTGCCGCGCATCCCCCACACCACGTTCTCGTGCAGCCGGTCCAGCAGCGGGTCCGAGCAGGCGAAGGTGCCGGTGCGCCGCAGGTCGGTGTGGATGACCACGGCCTGCAGGTCGTCGGCGGTCAACTCGCCCGGCCAGCCGTCGACCTGGGCGTAGCGGAAGCCGTGCACGGTGAAGGTGGGCTCCCAGCTGCGTGGGCTCCCGTCGAGGATGACGGTGTCGGACTGGGTGGCCGCGCGGAGCGGCCGGGTGCCCAGCTCCCCGTGCTCGAGGACCTCGGCGTGCCGCACGGTGACGGTGGTGCCTGCTTCCGTGGCCGGCAGCTGCAGCCGCAGCCGGCCGACCAGGTTCTGCCCGAAGTCGACCAGCCTCGCCCCGGACGGCGACGTGCTGATCTCCAATGGTCGCAACGTCTGCACGCGGCGGACCGGCGGGCCGGTGGGCGCGACAAGCGTGCCGCGGTCGAACGGCAGCACGTCGACCGGCTGCCAGCCCGAGTCATCGAAACCGATTGTGTCCCAACCGGTCCGCTCCCGACGGGCGTCGAAGGTCTCGCCCAGGTAGAGGTCGGCCCGGGTGATCGGACCGAGGGCGCTGCGCCAGGACGGGTCGGTGCCGACGACGGTGCGGGTGCCGTCGACGTGCTCGATCTCCAGCTGGACAAGCGCGCCGGTGCGGTTGCCGTAGATCTCGCGCATCCCGGCGAATCCCAGGTAACCGCGGTACCAGCCGTCGGCCAGTTGCACGCCGAGCGCGTTCGCCCCGGCATGCAGCAGGTCGGTGACGTCGTGGGTGCGGTAGCGCAGCCGGTGGTGGTAGCTGGTCCAACCGGGGGCCAGGACGTCGTAGCCGACGACCCGCCCGTTCAGGTGCACCTGGATGAGGCCGTGTGCGGTGACCCGCAGCCGGGCGCCGACAATGCCGCCCGCCAGGTCGATCTCACGACGGAGAAGGGCGGCGGGGGCGCCGTCGGGACCGGCCGGCGGCAGCACCGGCCCGACCATCTCGGCGACCCACCCGGCGGGGTCGAGCAGGCCGACCTCCAGCCCGGTCGACTCGCTCCACGGCGACGGCGCGTCGTCGCCCGGCCCCC
>JBIOVW010000055.1:0-2921 GCA_044867945.1 Nakamurella sp.
GTCGGATGGCGGCCTCGCAAGCTCGACCGACTATGACACTTGGTAGGACACCCGGTAGCGGGTCAACACGATGCCGGACCGAAAGGACCGGCAGTCGGTGAGCCGCAGACGTTCCACGGCGTATCCGTCGGGGAACAGGCGCCGGCCGCGGCCCTGGACGACCGGATACGTCCACAGGTTCACCTGATCGACCAGCCCGGCCTCGAAGAGGGCGTGGCACAGGGTGATGCTGCCGGTGGCGACGATGTCCCGGCCGTCGGTCGCCTTGAGGTCGGCGATGGCCCGGATCGGGTCGCCGTCGATGACGGTCGAGTTCTGCCACTGCGGATCGGTCAGGGTGGAGCTCACCACGTATTTCTGGATACGGTTCAGCTCTTCGGTGATGCCGGTGGTGTCGTCCGTCTGGTTCGGCCAGTAGCCGCGGAAGTCCTCGAACGTCCGCCGGCCGAGCAGCATCGCGTCGGTGGTTGCGGACTGCTCCCGGGTGGCCTCCTGCACGTCGGTCATGTCCGCTGATCCCTGCGGGTCGAACCAGTCGTCGAGCATCTCGACGGCACCGTCGAGGGTGATGTTCTGGGTGACGGCCAATGTTCGCATATCTCTCCTCCGGATTGTCGGCAATTCGGGGTCCTCGACGGGTCGACCCGATGCGGGCGGGGGACTCATCGGATCCTGTTCCCCGTCCCGGACCGGTGCAGACTGTTCGGGTGAACGCCGTCGAGCATCCCCAAGGCATCACCGTGGTCGGCAACGGGACCGCGTCGGCGGTGGTCGACCGGGTGACGATCTCGCTGGCGGTCGAGGTGGTGCGGGCCGAACCCGGCGACGCCTGGACCGTCGCGTCGGGCACCGCGACCCGTCTGTTGGCGGTCCTGGCCGACGACGGTGTGGACTCGCGGTCGGTGCGCACGTCCGACCTGACTCTTGGTCCGCGGACCGAGTACCTGGGCAACCGGCACCAGGTGGTCGGCTACCAAGCGGGGCAGCGGCTCACCGTGTCGCGGGACGGCCTACAGGGGATCGAGCGGCTGCTCACCGACATCGCCGCCCTCGGTGGCGAAGGGGTACGCATCGACGGCGTGTCGCTGACCCCTGGCCATCCCGAGGACGCGCTCGCCCGGGCACGGGAGGCGGCCTTCGCCGACGCGACCGCAAAGGCCGAGCAGTTCGCCGCGCTGGCCGGTCGGACGCTGGGCCGGGTCGTGTGGATCGACGAGCGACCGACCGACGGCATACCGCGACCGATGATGGCCATGCGCGCGGCGGCCGACGAGAGCATGAGCATGCCGGTGGCGACCGGGGACGCCGAGGTCGGCGTGCAGGTCACCGTCCACCGGGAGTTCGCCGACTGATCAACTATTGGGGGAGGCGGGCGGCACCCGCGCCGCGAGCCCGCGGATCGCCGCGGTGAAGCAGTCCATCGGCGGGGTGACCAGACCGGCGCCGACCTGACCGGTGCCGGCGACCCGGCCGGCCATCCCGGTGTTGATCTGCGGCAGGATGCCCGTCCGCAGCACCCGGGTCACGTCGATGCCGGTGGGAGCGCCGCGGAACTCCAGGATCGGGATGGCGAAGGCCGGGTTCTCGGCCTGGGTGATCTCGTACATCCGGCGGGTGACGGCGAGCGCGTCCGGCACACTGCCGCCGACGAACCGGACGATGGCCGGCGCGGTGGCCATCGCCATGCCGCCGATGCCCATGGTCTCGGTGATCGCCGAGTCGCCGATGTCCGGGTTCGCGTCGTCGGGTCCGAATCCGGGCAGGAACAGTCCGTCCGGGTACAGCGCCGGACCGGTGAACCACTCGTCACCCGTCCCGGACACCCGGATGCCGAAGTCGGTGCCGTTGCGGCACATCGCCGTCACGATCGTGCTACCCGGCACGCCGGCGGCCGCGTCACCCATCAACTTGCCGGTCGGCATCCCAAGATTGAGAAAGAAGTGGTCGTTGGTGGAGATGAACCGGGCGACGTCGGCGACCTCCGCGGCGGGCAGACCGGATCCGATCAGGGCGGGCATCAGCTCGCGCAGCAGCATCAGGGTGCCGGCCCGGTTGCGGTTGTGCCCCTCATCGCCCATCTGCACCATCTGACCGACGATCGCGGTGATGTCCACCGGGCCCGCGGCGCGCACCGCGGCCCGCAGCGCGGGTCCCAGCACCTCGGTCATCCACCGCAGCCGGTCGATCACCTCGGACGAGTAGGCGCCGTACCGCAGCACCTTGCCCAGGCCCTCGTTCAGCGAGCAGAAGGCCCGCGCCCCGGTCTCCCGGTCGGCCAGTTCGAACAACCACATGGACGGCGAGATGACGCCGGCCATCGGGCCCACCGCATGCCGGTCGTGGCAGGGCGTCAGCTCGATCCCGCGACCTGCGGCCAGCTTCGCCTCGGCCTGTACGGGGTCGGCGGCCAGCCCCTCGAAGATCATGGCGCCGATCAGTGCACCGCGAAGCGGGCCGGACGCCCGGTCGAAGGTGATCGGCGGACCGGCATGGCAGAACTCGCCCGGCTTGAGGCCCAGCGCATCGGCCGCCGGTCGCACGTCCACCAGTTCCGCCCGCACCTTGAGCATGCGCTCGACCGCGCGTTCGTTGGCGGAGCGCCGGCGGGGGTCGGCGAGCACGGTGTGCAGGTCGTCCGCAACGCCCGGTACCGCCGGTCGGTAATCCACCGGCACCACTGCCACGGCCTGACCGCGCAGCGCATCGGCGAGCAGGTCCACGCCGGCGCAGATCACCTGCTCGGGGCCGGTCAGCAGGTCGGCCCGGATCGGCCTCGGAAGATCCGCCGGTGTCAAGCCGTCCGAAGTTCCGCGACTCGGCTCGGCCCGGTCCGGCCCGACCCTGTCTTGCTCCGTCCCGTCCGGCTCCGCTCGCGCGAACGCCGCCGCCGCCCGGGCCGCCGCCGCGTTGGACGCGAACAC
>JBIOVW010000056.1:0-2690 GCA_044867945.1 Nakamurella sp.
ACGTCAGCCGACCGGACATCCTCGGCCGACTTCGCCACGACAGTGAAGAACGCTCGCAAGTCATAAGCAGCGGCGATCACCGTGTTCGGTCGGCACCGGCCCTCGAGGAACTCCAGGTACTCATCGACCAGCGGGATCCCGACCCGGAGCACCGGCTCACCGGACGGGCCTCGCGAGCGGATCAGGCACGGATCAAGCATGGACATGGCGAGACCTCCGACTCCTCGGCGGGTAGCCACAACGGCTGATCGGAATGTCCTGGAAGATCACGTGCATAACAAGCACGAGCGCGAAGTGGCCGTCCGCCGGCCGCTCCCTGTGCGTCGCCACATGCGTCCTATCGCCGGTGCGCCGTGAGGCGCTTGTTGATTGAGTGGAGGTGAAAGACCTGCACCGTTGTTCCTGTCGCAGCAGGACTGCGTAGCTGGGGGCAGCCTGTCTCGGGAGGTGCCGGGACGGGTGGCAAGCGGCCCCGACAAAGCCATGACGTGTCGGTACTGCCAGACGGCGCGGGTATGGCGAGCGTGACGGAGAGGTATACGCGAGGAACCGGCGTTCTACGCCTCTCAATGACGCACCGGCTCGAACCTGGCGGATCTGGGCCGGAGGCGACGCGTACCTGCCTCCCTCATCACGGAGGCGGGGAACTTCCCGGACTGTCGGCGAACGGATGGGAAGGCCGCGGTGACGTGCTGCGGGGTAGCCACGGCGATGTCGCAGGGGCCGAGTCGGGTGCCTCCTCCGTCGAGCGATCAACAAGTGAACACGGGAACCACCCCTGGCCTGCCCGGGCCGTCGCGGCCAGCGACGCGCGTCGGGCTGGGCACACCGTCGGCCGACCGGCCCGGGGTGGGACGGAGCCGCCGTAGTAGTCGCAGGAGTCACGACCTGTCATGGAGGCCGGGAGAGCCGGTCACAGGGCGAAGGGCGGCAGTGGTTTCGAGGAGTATCGAGAACAGATTGGAGGCTGTAATGCCGAAAGACGCGCCACCGAACGGTGACGCCCCGGCCGACGACGAGCCTTCCGGTGAGAACCGGACGGGTCCGCGCCGACGGGTATCGGAGATGCAGGCCAAGCTTCACCGTTGGGCGGCGGCCGATCCTGGTCGCCGGTTCGACGACCTGTTCAACCTCGTGCACGACCCGGCCACGCTGATCGTGGCGTGGGACCGGGTCGCTACCAACCGCGGAGCCAACACCGCCGGTTCGGACGGGTGGACCGCCACCCGGATCGAGACCGAGGTCGGCGTCGCGGTGTTCCTGGACGACCTCCGCGCCCAGATCAAGGGCGGGGAGTTCCGGCCGCAACCGGTACGGGAACGCAAGATCCCCAAACCGGGTGGGTCCGGGAAGGTTCGTCGCCTCGGGATTCCGGTGGCCGACCGGGTCGTCCAGGCGGCGTTGAAACTGGTGCTGGAACCCATCTTCGAGGCCGACTTCGAGCCGGTCTCCTACGGGTTCCGGCCCCAGCGGCGCGCACACGACGCGATCGCCGAGATCCATCACTTCGGCACCAAGGGTTACCGTTGGGTGCTGGATGCGGATATCGAGGCGTGCTTTGACTCCATCGACCACACGGCCCTGATGGACCGGGTTCGGTTGCGGGTTAAGGACAAGCGGGTGCTGCGGCTGGTCAAGGCGTTCCTCAAGGCCGGGATCCTCACCGAACTCGGCGACTACGAGGACACCGGCACCGGCACGCCGCAAGGCGGCATCCTGTCGCCGCTGCTGGCCAACATCGCGCTGTCGGTGCTCGATGAGCACCTGCATGCGCCGTGGAAGCCGGGCGGCACGATGGGCACCGCCTACCAACGCCGCAGCAGGAGGTGCAAGAACCTGCCGAACTGGCGCCTGGTCCGCTACGCGGACGACTTCGTGGTGCTCACCGACGGGTCCGACCACCACCTGCTGGAACTGCGCGAGCAGATCGCTCAGGTGCTGACTCCCCTCGGGTTGCGGTTCTCCGGAACCAAGACCCGGATCGTGCACATGAGCGAGGGGTTCGACTTCCTCGGCTTCCGCATCCAGTGGAAACGCAAGAGGGGCACCAACAAGTGGCACGTCTACACCTTCATCGCCGACCGGCCGTTCCGGTCGGTGAAGGCCAAGATCCGTGCCCTGACCCCCAGGACGTCACAGTGGGACCTCAGGGCCGTGCTGATCCGGGTCAACCAGATCACGCGCGGCTGGGCCAACTACTTCAAGCATGCGGTCGCGAAACGCACCTTCAGCCACCTCCAGCACCACACCTGGTGGCGGATCGTGCGGATGATGCGGACCCGGCACCGCTGGAAGTGGAAGGACGTCCGTCGCTGGCTCACCGACCACACCGGTCGGTGGCACCCCATCAGCGCGGACGGGATCGAACTGTTCAATCCCGAGACGATACCGGTCATCCGGTACCGCTACCGGGGCAACTAGATCCCCAACCCCTGGGTCCGGGCTGCCTGAACAAGCCCACGGCAGAGACCATGGAGAGCCCGTTGCATGGAAACATGCACGGCGGGTTCGGCGAGCGGCCTGGGGAAACGGACCGGCAGCAATGCCGGCACCGCGCCCCGGGCCGACTCCACCGAGTGGACGCAATGGTCGTCATGCACAGCGGGCCGCTGGTGGGTCCAGCACACACCTTGCCGGCCATCCATCCGCCGCTCCGGTGGCGCACCGTCGGCGGAGGCCGCGTCGGCGTG
>JBIOVW010000057.1:0-5424 GCA_044867945.1 Nakamurella sp.
CGTCGGCGGGCGCGACGTCGGTCGCCACCACCGCGTGGCGGCGGCCGAACAGCCGCCCGCCCCGACGATGCGGGCGGCCGAACTGTGCCCGGACCTGCTCGTGCCGATAGGCGATCTCGGCGTCGAGTCCGGGACCCCAGGGAGCAGTCATGACGTTCCTCCGCATCAGGTGAATGTCCGCCGGCGACCCGCTGGTGCCGGCAGACTTCACGATGGCGGTAAGGCATGCCCGTCCGGATCGGGCGGGCGGGCGGTGTCCGTGGCCCGAGGACCTCAGAAACCGGCTCGGCTGTGATCTGAGGTGCCTTACGTAGCTGCTCCCGCCGGAACAGGCGGCCGCTCACCGCCGGACCGGATGCGCCGTCCTGCCCGGCATCTGATCTGGTCGAGCGATCCGTCAGCATATGTTGACACGCAGGGAGCTGTCAGCATATGCTGACAGCGTGACCGAGACATCGACCGCCGCCGACCTGGCCGGCGCCCTGGACAGCGCAGATCCGCGCGTCGGGCTGCGGGCCGTGGCCTCGCTGCGAATCCTGCTGGAGCGAGTGGAGGCATTGCAGGTGGCCGGCGCCCGGGCTCACGGCTGGTCCTGGCAGGAGATCGCCGACCAGCTCGGCGTCAGCAAGCAGACGGTCCATCGCAAGTACCACCGGAGGATCTGACCATGTTCGAACGCTTCAGCCGGGACGCCCGCGCCGTCGTCGTCGCGGCCCAGGCAGTGGCGCGGTCGCTGCACGACCCGGCCATTCGCGGCACGCACCTCCTGGTCGGGTTGGCCGAGGTCGGCCGTTCGACCAGCGAACTGCTCGCCGAGCACCACATCGGACGGGAGGAACTGCTGCGCCGGCTCGCCGAGCAGCATCGCGGCGGGCTGGACGAGGCGGCGCTGTCCGCGTTGGGGATCGATCTGTCCGCCGTCCGCACGTCGGTCGAATCCACCTTCGGCACCGGGGCTTTGGACGCCGATCCGCCGCCCCCGCGTCGGTGGCCGTTCGGTCGGCGTCGTGCCTCCGGTCGGGGGCACCTACCGTTCACCGACGGGGCAAGGAAGGCGCTCGAGTTGTCGCTGCGGGAGGCGATTCGGCTCGGTCTCGATTCGATCGACGCCGAGGCGGTCCTGCTCGGGGTGCTCCGCTCCGACGATCGGGAGGTTCGGACCGTCCTGGATGACGCCGGGGTGGACGTCGCCGTCCTGCGTCGCGCCACCGAGGGCCGGCTCCGCCGATCGGCCTGATCCGCTGCCGCACATCGACCCCGGCCCGGACGGTGCGCGGCCGTCCTGTCGGGGATGCACGGTGACCGTCAGGTCCCGCCACCCGTCAACGGAAGGGGCCGGTTCTCGACGACGGCCTTCATGACCAGGGTGGAACTCAGGCGTTGCACGCCGGGCAGGGTCGCCAGGCGGTCGTCGTAGACCTGTTGGAAGTCGGGTAGGTCGCGGGTGACCACTCGCAGCAGGTAGTCCGGGTCGCCGAACAGCCGCTGGGCCTGCACGACGTTGGGGACTGTGATCACGGCCTGTTCGAAGGCGTCGACGGTCTGGCGGTCGGCGCCCCGCATGGTGACGAAGACCAGTGCTTCGAACGTCAGGCCGATGGCACGGGCGTCCAGATGTGCGTGATAGCCGCTGGTCACGCCGGAGCGTTCCAGGGCACGTAAGCGGCGGTGGCACGGCGAGACGCTGCAGGCCCCGGAGCGTCCGGCGGCTCCAGGCAGGACAGGTCATGCCCGCCGGTACCGTCGCGTTCTGGATGTTGTCGTTGATGCTGGCCCTGACCCCGCCCCTCGACCCCGCACGCCGGGACCGAACCCGACGCCGGGTCCCGGATGCGGCAGGCCGCCAGGGGCGCGGGGATCAGCGGGCTCAACCCGAAGGTGTTCTTGCGCTCCTGGCGCTGCTGCCGCAGTTCACCGACCCGCAGTCGGCATGGCCGATGAGTGCGCAGATCATGCTGCTCGGGCTGGTGCACGTCGCCACCTGTGCGGTGATCTACGGCGCCGTCGGCACCGGCGCCCGGATGGTGCTCGGCACCCGTCCGGCCGCGGCCAGGGCGGTCACCCGCTTCGCCGGCGCCGCGATGACGGTGATCGGTGTGATCCTGCTGGTCGAGCGGCTGATCGGGTAGACACTCAGGTGCTCACCGTGGAGTACAAGATCAATCTGCTGGCGCCGGCCGCCGGCGACCGGATCGAGGCCGAGGGAACGCCTGATCAAGGCCGGGCGCAGACCGTGTGCCACCTGGAAGTGTTCGCCGCTCAGGGACGGCAGCGATCCCTGGTGGCCGTGGGTCAGCTGACCCTGATCTGCCTCCCCGGCCCGGGTCAGACGGTGCCGCTCCAGCCAGATCGACACCCACCGACCTCCGGTCCCGGCACCCGGGAACGGATGCCATGAGCAACGACACCGGGCAACTGCCCGCCTGGGTGATCTGGGAGCTCAGCCGGCCATCGGCCCGTACCGCAGTTCGGCCCGGGCGCGGGCCTTCGCGGCCTCGGTCTCCCGATCCTTCGGCGGGGCCGAGGTCACCAGGTCGTCCAGCAGATGGCGGGTGATGTGCGCGATCTCCTCGACCGCTCGGTCGAACACCGCCTGGTTGGCGGCCGACGGCCTGGTCGACCCGCTCACCTTGCGGACGTACTGCAGCGCGGCGGCGTGCACCTCGTCGTTGGTGGCCGGAGGATCGAAGTTGTGCAGGGTTCTGATGTTGCGGCACATGCCTCCACAGTGGCACAGCGGCGGCGGTGCGGGGTGTTCGTCGGGCTGACCACCGTGGACATGATCAACCGCGTCGCCGGGGCGGTCGGCGTCAACGACAAGGTGGCGGCCCTGTCCCAGGAGATCGTCGCCGGTGGGCCGGCCACCAACGCCGCTGTCACGTTCGCCCTGCTCGGCGGGGACGCGGTCCTGGTCACCGACCTCGGTGCGCATCCGCTGGCCGGGCTGGCGCGGACGGACCTGGAGCGATGGGGCGTGCAGGTCCGGGCGGTGCAGCCGGAGAGTCCGACGATCCCGGCCGTCAGCAGCATCCGAGTGGTCGACGACACCGGCGACCGGTCGGTCGTCTCGGTGAACGCCGCCGCCCGAACGGTGGCCGCGCCGTCCTGGTTGCGCGACGTGCTCGACGACGCCGATGTGCTCCTGCTGGACGGGCACCACCCCGTGCTGACCGTCGCCGCCGCCCGGGCGGCCCGGGACCGGGGCATTCCGGTCGTGCTGGACGCGGGCAGCTGGAAGCCGGTGCTCGACGAACTGCTGCCGCTGGTCGATGTCGCCGTCTGTTCGGCCGACTTCCGGGTGCCCGGCGGGTCCGACCCCGCCACTGCGCTGCTGGGCCGCGGCGTGCCGCGAGTGGCGATCAGCCGGGGCGCCGACCCCCTCCTGTGGTGGTCCGCCGAACACGATGGCTCGGGCCGGGTTCCGGTCCCCGCGGCGCGGGTCCGCGACACGCTCGGCGCCGGCGACGTGCTGCACGGCGCCTTCGCCTGGGAACTCGCCCGGTCCGAACTCGATTTCCCGGAACAACTGGCCCGCAGCGCAGCCGTCGCGTCCGACCGGTGCACGCACGTCGGTATCAGCTCCTGGCGCAACCACCTGAGGAACCGACGTGGCTGAGGCGGGGCTCGCCGAGACCGTGGTCGTCCTGGTCGAGGGCCCCAGCGACGTCGCCGCGTTGCGCGCCTTCATGCGCACCGCCGTCATCGATGCCCATGAGCCGGTCGACGTGATCGACATGGGCGGCGTCACCAACATCCGGCGCTACCTTGCCCACTACACCGCGCCGGGCCGGGCACGCCGGATTCTCGGCCTGTGCGATCTGGCCGATGCGGGAGTGTTCAGCCGCGCGCTGCAGGCCCACGGGATTTGTGTCGACAATCCGGATGACATGGCCCGCTATGGCTTTCACCTGTGCCGGGCCGATCTGGAGGACGAGCTGATCCGGGCGCTCGGCGTTGAGGCGGTGCTCGGGATCCTGACCGATCTGGGCCTGCACGACCGGTTCGAAAACATGCGTCGACAGCGCTACTGGCGCGACCGTGACCTGCACGCCCAGCTGCACCGGTTCGCCGGCATCGCCTCCGGCCGCAAGGTCCGGGTCGCCCGGGCGCTGGCCGAGGCGACGCGGCGGGCTGACGTGCCGATTCCGTTGGGCGCACTGGTCGACCAGGTCGCTCAGGCGCTGCGCGCCTCCGGAGCGCCGCCGCTGTCCGCGTTCGCGGAAGCACGACCGTCAGCTCGTGGCGAAACCGCACCCTGAATCACCCCGGCCGCTGACAGGCTGGTGGCGCGGGTCACCGACGGCAATGCGCACCGAACGCACCAAGGGAGACGGTCATGAAGCTGGGCGTGCACATCGCGGACTTCACCTTCCCCGGCGGACCGGGCACCCTGCGGGACGATCTCACCAGGATCGCCGAGGCCGCCGAGGCGAACGGGTTCTCCCGGATCAGCGTGATGGACCACGTCTGGCAGATCGGGGGCCTCGGCCCGGCGGATCACGAGATGCTGGAGGCGTACACCACGCTGGGTTACCTCGCCGCCCGGACCGAACGGGTCGAACTGATCGCCTGGGTGACCGCGGTCGTCTACCGGGAGCCCGGCATGCTGGCCAAGCTGGTCAGCACCCTGGACGTACTGTCCGGCGGCCGGGCCATGCTCGGTATCGGCGCGGCATGGAACGAAGCGGAGGCGCACGGTCTCGGCCTGCCGTTCCCGCCGACCGGTGAACGGTTCGAGCGGCTCGAGGAGGCGTTGCAGATCTGCCTGCAGATGTGGTCGGACAGTGACGGGCCTTATCAGGGCAAGCACTACAGGCTCGAACGGACGCTGAACGTCCCGCAACCGCTGCGCCGGCCGCCGATCCTGATCGGCGGTGGCGGCGAGCGCAAGACGCTGCGCCTGGTGGCGAGGTATGCGCAGGCCTGCAACCTGTTCGGCGGGCCGGAGTTGGCGCGCAAGCTCGAGGTGCTGCATGAGCACTGCGAACGCGAGGGCCGCGACTACGACGACATCGAGAAGACCGTGATGATCGGGCTCGATCCCGGCGCGGACGGCGAGAACGTGGACGAGATGCTCCGGCGACTGCGCGAACTCGCCGATCTTGGCGTCGCCCACGTGCACGGGTGGGTCCCTCGGGTCTCGGAGATCGATCCGCTGACCACCCTCGGCGAGCGGGTCATCCCGATGATCGCCGACTGGTAGCCATCGGGCCTGGTCGGTGTCGGCCGCACTGCGGACCGGCAGCAGGTCCGGTTCAATGACCACATGGATCCACGCGCGGGCAAACCGGCTCAGGAAAGCGATCTGATCGACGTCGACGCGGTGCTCGCCGCATACGAGGACCTGCATCCCGACGTGTCCGACCCCGACCAGCGGGTGGCGTTCGGCACGTCCGGCCACCGCGGGTCGAGCCTGGACACCGC
>JBIOVW010000058.1:0-15278 GCA_044867945.1 Nakamurella sp.
AGCTCGGGTCGGTCCTGGTCGAGCCGGGAGACACGGTGACCACCGGGCAGGTGATGACCCAGCTCGGCAACAGCGGAAACACCTCCGGACCACACCTGCACCTCCACGTGATGGATGGCCCTCGGTACTCGGTTCCAACGGCATGCCTACGTCATCGACTCGTTCCAGACCGCGGGCGAGATCGACCGTGCCCAGTTCGACGCGACCACCGACTTCGTCGGCGAATGGGGCGCCGGCCGCGCCACCCCGGTCGAACAAACCGACAGGTTCCCGATGAACCTGCAAATCCTCAACTTCCGGTGACGCCCAGCACCGCAAGGGCACCCGGCACCACGGACACCGACACCGGCAACGACCCCACCCGCTCCCCGTCCGCATAGGCCACAACCGACGAGGCGGACAAGGTGACCGACCGCCCCCGCAGCGTCAGCACCTCCGGCCGCCGCACGTGCGTCCCGGGATAAACAGAGGGGAACAGCCGCACGAGCTTGACCCGGCTGATGGACGTCACCACCGTGACGTCGAGCAGCCCGTCGTCCACCCGCGCGGCCGGGCAGATCCGCATCCCGCCGCCGTAGCTGACCGTGTTGCCGACCGCGACGAGCATCGCCTCGCACTCGAGCCGCGAACCGTCCACATCGAGAACGAAGGGAAAGGGCCGGAACGCGGCCAGCTCACCGACCAGCGCCGCGTGGTAGCGGAGCCGACCCGGCGGCCATGTCATCGCGTTCATCCGTTCGTTCACCCGGGCGTCGAAACCCGCCGCGACCACCGTGCCGAACCACCGGTCGCCCACCCGGCCGAGATCCACCGACCCGGACAACCCCAGCGCGACGACCCGTGCCGCAACAACAGGATTCCGCACCGGCAGCCCCAGACCACGGGCGAAGTCGTTCCCAGAACCCCCCGCCAGCACCCCCAGCGGCGTTCCGGAACCCGCGAGCACCGGTAGCACCGCCGCGACCGCGCCGTCCCCGCCGCACACCACCACCGCATCCCTGCCGGACGCGACCGCAGCAGCGGTCGCGTCACGGCAATGCGCGGCGGACCGGGTCACCAGCACGTCCACGGCGACCCGCAGCCGCCGCAGCTCCGCCACCGCAACACCGGCGACGCGACGCGACCGACCCCGCCCGGCATGCGGGTTGACCAGCACCGTCACGTCGCCGAGCACCCGCCCACAGTACGGGCGAACCGGACGAAATCAGGCCGGCGAAGCCTCGGCAACGTAAGCCTCGTCGACCGCGGCGCCGCCAGCCGCACCCGGGATGACCACCACCGGGCACGTCGCGTGCCGCACGCATTCCGCCGACACCGAGTGGCCGATGGCGTCGACGACCCCGAGGCGGTGGCCGCGGCCCACGACCAGCATGTCGGCGCCCTGCGCCTGCTCGATCAGCACCCTCGCCGCGGGGCCGTGCAGGCTGTGTTCGATCACCTCGGGTCGACCGCCGACCGCCCGCGACGCCTCGGCGATCGCGGCGTCCAGCATGCACGCCGACGCCCGCCGGCCCTCGACCGCCGTCATCGCCCTAACCTCGCGGCCGAGCGGCTGCCCGCAGGCATGCACCACGGTCACCGGCCGACGGCGCATCAGCCCCTCGCGAAACGCCCACTCCAGCGCGGCCCGACCGGCCGCCGTCCCCTCGGCCCCGACCACGATCCCCGGCTGCCCGCTCATCGTCACCGCTCCTCGTCCGGTCCCGCGCGACGCCGGAACCATCACCGACGGTAGGCAGGGCAACCGGGCGCCGGCATGGCCGAAGGTCCCCGGCTTCCGCGTAGGCTGACGTGTTGTGAATCTCGACGACGCGGCCGCGGTCAAGGCCCTGGACACGACCCTGACCAGCATCGAAACGGTCATGGATGTCCAGAAGCTGCAGCGCACCATCGACGAGCTGTCCGAGGCGGCCAGCGCCCCCGACCTGTGGAACGACCAGGAGAACGCGCAGCGGGTCACCAGCCGGCTCTCGCACGCACAGGCCGAGCTCAAGCGGATCAAGGATCTGCGGGCACGAATGGACGACCTGGAGGTGATGTTCGAGCTCGGCGAGGAGGACCCTGACACCCACACCGAGGCCCAGGAGGAACTGCTCGCGCTGACCAAGGAGATCGACGCGCAGGAGGTCCGCACCCTGCTCTCCGGCGAGTACGACGAGCGGGAGGCCCTGGTCACCATCCGCTCCGAGGCCGGCGGGGTGGACGCGGCCGACTTCGCCGAGATGCTGATGCGGATGTACCTGCGCTGGTCGGAGCGGCACGGCTACTCCACGGAGGTCTACGACACGTCCTACGCGGAGGAGGCCGGCATCAAGTCGGCGACGTTCCAGGTCAAGGCCCCCTACGCCTACGGCACGCTGTCGGTCGAGCAGGGCACGCACCGGCTGGTCCGGATCTCCCCGTTCGACAACCAGGGCCGCCGGCAGACCAGCTTCGCCGGCGTCGAGGTCGCCCCGGTGGTGGAGACCAGCGACCACGTGGACGTCGACGAGAAGGACCTGCGGGTCGACGTCTACCGCTCGTCCGGTCCCGGCGGGCAGGGCGTCAACACCACCGACTCCGCCGTTCGCATCACCCACCTGCCCACCGGCATCGTGGTGTCGTGCCAGAACGAGCGCTCGCAGATCCAGAACAAGGCCTCCGCGATGGCGGTGCTGCAGTCCAAGCTGCTGGAGCGCCGCCGGCAGGAGGAACGGGCCGCCATGGACGCGCTCAAGGACACCGGCAACTCGTGGGGGAACCAGATGCGCTCCTACGTGCTGCACCCGTACCAGATGGTCAAGGATCTGCGCACGAACTTCGAGGTCGGCAACCCGTCCGCGGTATTCGACGGGGAGATCGACAGCTTCATCGAAGCGGGCATCCGCTGGCGACGGTCGGCCGAGGCCGAGCGGGCATCGGTCTGATCAGATCGCGCTCGGCACCAGCATGAGTGCCGGGCCCAGTTCGTCCTCCTCGTAGGCCAGGTGCGAACGCAGCACGTCGCCGAGGTGCCGGGCCAGGTCACCGATCTCGGCGATCCCGGCCCGCCCCGGGCCCCCCGAACTCTCCTCCCGGACCAGGTCCACCAGCGCCCGGTCGAACCGCTCCAGCACGCCGGAGATCACCAGGTGCTCGGCCTCCAGCCGGTCGACCACCGCGCGGATCTGCGGTGCGACGGCCACCACGCCGGGGAACATGTGCGCGTCCTCGACCGCGTGATGAATGGTGACGATGCGGCAGTAGGACGCGCAGAACGAGCCGAGCGTCCAGTGGTTCTGCCGGACGGTCATCCGGCTGATCATGGTCCGCGCGGCGGCGGGCGTCAGCTCACCCTCGGCGACCTGGTTGACCGCCTGGCCGATCTGCTCGAGTTCGGCCCGAAGGTGGTCGTGGATGGCCACCAGGTTGCGGAGATTGTCCGGGCCGGACGGGTTGCCGGAGCCGACCGTCGCCGGGATGTCGATCGCGGGCGCGCGGGGACGGTCCTGCACCCGCAGTCCACCCGCGTCCCCCCAGTCTCCGTCCCGCTCATCGCCGGTCGCGATCCGGATCACTTCCGGCCGCACCGCCGCCGGCGGGCGAGATGCGCCCGAAGACGTCGAACCAGCTCCGCGCGCGGCGGCCACCCGCTCCCGAACGTCCGGCGCCACCTCCTCGGCGAACCGCTCGATCGACGAGACGATGTCACCCGACGGCGCCAACAGGAATGCCGAGAAACCCTGCTCCATCGACAGATCCGTCAGCTGGTCGGCCCACAGCGGCGGCGGGCCGTCCAGAAAGCCACCCGCTCGGGATGCGAACCGTCCGTTGACGTTGTAGATCCGCCGGATGTCCGCCGGCTGCCGACCCGCGTCGAGGGCCAGCGCGCTGATGCGCGCATTCAGGCCGGCGGTCTCGTCCGGCGACGCGTATGCCTGGGAAGGCAGCCAGCCGTCGGCCCGCCGGGCGGTCAGCGACAGCATCCGCGGCCGGTACGACCCCAGCCAGATGCCGACCGGGTGCGCCGGCGCCGGGCCGGGAGCGGTCGAGGACAGCGAATGGAACCGCCCCGGCAGGGTGATCGCGTCCTCCGACGTCCAGATCGCCCGGATGACCGCGATCGCCTCCTCCAGCGCGGTCACCGCGTCGCCCGGGGTCAACCGCGGACCACCCATCCGGGCGATCGGCTCCCGGAAATGCCCGGCGCCAAGGCCCAACTCGACCCGCCCACCGGTGAGCAGATCCAAAGTGGCCACCGAGCGGGCCAGCACCGCCGGCGGGCGCAAGGGCACGCAGGCGACGTCGGGGAACAGCCGGACGGTCTGCGTCGCTGCGGCGATGTGGGACAGCAACGTCCAGGTGTCCAGCAGGTCCGGGTTGTAGGGGTGGTCCTGGATGCCGATGAGGCCCAGCCCGTGCTGCTCGCCGATCTGCGCCAGCCGCACCACGGTCGCCGCCTGGGACGCGGGGTTGGGCAGGAATAGACCGAACGCGAGTTCGTGGCCGAGGTCCGGCATCCCACGCACCTTCCCGTCACGGCGCGGACGTCAGATCCCGTGCACCGACCCACCGTAGGGGAGCGTGGCCGAACCCGCTGGGGAGCCGCGACTCCCCGTCGGTGGGACAGTGAAGGGGTGGCTGACCCCGATCGGCCCGAACGGCTGGCCCAGTTGATGGTCGCGTTGTCGTTGGCGACCGATCTGAGCACGGGCCAGCCGTTGGAGCACGGGTTGCGGACGTGCCGGATGTCGTTGACCGTCGCCGAGGAACTGGGCCTGGACGTCGGGACACGATCGTGCGTGTACTACTTCGCATTGCTGCGGTTCCTGGGCTGCACGTCGGACGCGGCGGAAACGGCGCAGCTCGCCGGGGGTGACGACCTCGCGTTCAACGCGGCCATGGCACCGGTGCTGATGGCGGATCCGGGCGAGGGCACGCGGTTCTTCCTCCGGCACCTCGCTGAGGGGTTGCCGGCCCGCCGCCGGCTGGGACGGGTGGTCGCGGCTCTGACCGATCCCGGCGCCGGCCGGCGCAGCCTGGCCCAGCACTGCGAGGTCGGAGCCAGGTTGGCGTCGCGGCTGGGGGTGCCGGATCCGGTCGTCGAGTCGCTGGCTCATGCCTACGAGCGGTGGGACGGCCGGGGAGAACCCACCGGCCTGCGGGGTGAGGAGATTCCGGCGGCGGTCCGGGTCGTATCCGTCGCTCGTGACGTCGAACTGTGGGCACGCCGGGCCGGCTGGCCGGCCGCCCGGACGATGGCCGGTCAACGCCGGGGCCACGCCTACGACCCGGACGTGGTCGACGTGGTCGTCGAGTGCGGTGAGCATGCGCTTGCGGGACTCGGCGACGACCCGTGCGCCGCGGTGCTCGACGCCGAACCCGCGCCCGTGCATCGCATCGGCGCAGGCGACGTGGACGGTGCGCTGACCGCGATGGCCGACTTCGCCGACTTGAAATCCCCGTGCATGCGCGGTCACTCGACCGAAGTCGGCCGGCTGGCGGCCGCGGCAGCCCAGATCGCGGGTCTTTCCGACTCGGCGGCCCGGACCGTCCGGCGAGCCGCCCTGGTTCACGACGTGGGACGGGTGGGCGTTCCGAACGGCATTTGGGATCACCCCGGCCCGTTGACCACGCGCCAGTGGGAGCAGGTGCGGCTGCACCCGTACTGGACCGAACGGATCCTCCGGCGGTGTGCGCTGACCGCGCCCTACGCGGAGGTGGCGGCCCGCCACCACGAACGCGCGGACGGCTCCGGGTACCACCGGGGCATCCGAGGCGATCAACTCGATCTCGGCGCGCGGCTGCTGGCCGCCGCCGACGCCTACCACGCGATGACCGAGGAGCGCCCGCACCGACCGGCGCTGGCGGCGAGCGCCGCGGCCGCCGAGTTGGGCGCCCAGGCAGCCGGCGGACGGTTCGGTCGAACTGAGGTCGATTCCGTGCTGGCGGCCGCCGGCCAGCCGGGCCACGAGGTGCGGATCTGCCATCCGGCCGGCCTGACCGACCGGGAGATCACGGTGCTGCGACTGATCGCCCGCGGCCGGGCGAACAAGCAGGTGGCGGCGGCGCTGGGGATCTCGCCGAAGACAGTGGGACGGCACGTCGAACACATCTACGCCAAGACCGGGGTGACCACCCGCGCCGGAGCGGCGCTGTTCGCCATGGAGAACGAACTCCTGACGAGCCCCGGCATGGGGTGAACACCCGATTGTCGAGCCAGGGACACCGGATCGACACTCGACCCATGAGCACACGGACGTGGACCAGCAGGCCGGAAACGGTCGAGATCGATGATATTGCCTTGCATGTCGAGGTGACCGGCAGTGGCCCGGCGATGCTCTTCGTGCACGGCATGTGCGGCGATGCGGACGTGTGGGCGGGCCAGGCGCAGCGGTTCTCGGACAGTTACACCTGCGTGCAGTACGACCGACGCGGCCACAGCCGCAGCGGCCGTGGCCACTCCGCGATCGATGTGCACCGGCACGCCGACGACGCGGCCGCCCTGATCGAGGCGCTCGGTCTCGCGCCCTGCCTGCTGGTCGGCTCCAGCGCCGGCGCGGTGATCGCGGTCGACGTCGCCCTGCGCCACGGCCCGCTGCTGCGCGGTGCGGTGTTCAGCGAGCCGCCGCTGGTCTGCCTCGATCCGGACGCCCGTCACGCCCTCGCGGACATCCTCATGCCGATCGTGCGACGCGCGGCCGACGGAGACAAGTCGGCCGCCGTCGACGCGTTCTTCACCGCGATCTGCCCGGGCCTGTGGGCGAGCCTGGACGAGGATGGTCGGGACCGGTATCGGGCGAACGCGGGCATCGGCTTCACCGATGTTCGATCACCGTCGTTGGACGTCACGCCGCTGGATCTGGCGGTGGTCAGGATCCCGTGCCTGGTCCTGACCGGTACCGCAAGTCTGCCCGCCCTGCGCTCGGTGGCCCACCGGCTGGCGGCGGCGCTGCCGAATGCCAGGTTGATCGACATCCCGGGCAGCGGGCACGTCACCTACGCCGAAAGGCCGGAGGAGTTCTTCGAAGCCGTGCGGGTCTTCGCCGCCGAGCTCGACCGCCGTCCCGGCCTCGCCACCCTGACCGGAGGTGTGCCATGCGACCGATGACCGTGACCGAACCCACGCGCGTCGAGGTCCGAGTCCCGGACGGCACCGACATCGCCGTGTTCGTACAGGGCAACGGGCCGGCGCTGGTGCTGGTGCACGGCTCGATCGCCGACCACACCACCCTCGACCCGCTGGTGGCGGCGCTGCGCGATGACGTCACCTGCTACGCCATGGACCGGCGCGGCTTCGGGGGCACCGCGGACCGGCCCGGGTACACGCTCGAGCGGGACTTCGACGACGTCGCCGCGGTGGTCGACGCGGTCGCCGCCCGCACCCACGGCCCCGTCGCGCTGTGGGGTCATTCGTACGGGGCGAACTGTGCCCTGGGTGCGGCCGCCCTGACCCGCCAGGTCGGCCGGCTGATCCTGTACGAACCGAGCCTCGGGCTGACCTACCGGCCGGGCTCGATCGAGGCCGTCGAGGCGGCCCTGGCGCGGGGGGATCGGGAGGGAGCCATCACCACGGTGCTGATGGACGCACTCGGCATGACCGAGGACGAGATCGCACCGTTCCGGGAGAACCCGCTCTGGCCCACCAGGCTGGCCGCCGCACCGACGATCCCCCGGGAATGCCGGGCGGAGCAGGCCTGGGTCTACCCGCCCGGACGGTTCGATTCGATCACCGCACCGACCCTGTTCCTCACCGGCTCGGACAGTGTGCCCGACATCACGGCCGCGACCCATGCGGCCGCCGCCGCCCTGCCCGATGCCCGCATCCGCATTCTCGACGGACATGGGCACTTCGCACACCGGAACGACCCGGCGATGGTCGCCGCGCTCGTCCGCGAGTTCATCGGCCCATGAAGCGGAATCAGGGCCGGCCGAGCACGCACCAGGCCGTCGCGTCAACGTCGAAGGGGCCCGGTGGAAGCAGCTCGACACACCGCCGCCGCAACGCCTCTCGTACCGGCTCGGCCAGTCCGGCGACATAGCCGCCCGCCGGTCCGACGCCGAGGGTGTAGGGCTCCCACCACTGGTCGACCGACGGGTACCGGACGGTCACGGTGAGTTCGGTGTCCCGGACGACGGTCAGCCCGGCATCGCCGAACAGCTGCGTCAGGTGTCCGGCGCGGGAGCCGGCCAGGCCGGATTCGTCCGGGGCGGCCGGATCGAGATCCCGGACCGCCCGCCAGAACGTGGAGATGGGACCCCGGTCACCGGCGTGGTCCCACACGGTCGCGGCCACCGTTCCGGAGGATCGGCACACCCGGCCCATCTCCCGCAGCCCGGCGACCGGGTCACTCATGAAATGCACGACCAGGGACGCGACCGCGATGTCGAACGTGTCATCGGTGAAGGGCAGTTTTTCGGCCTTCCCCTGGCGCACGTCCAGGCCGGGGAACCGGTTCCGGGTCGCGCCCACGAACGACGCGGAAGGATCCAGCGCACACACGTTCGGCCCGCCGAGCCGGTCGACCAGCCGGGCGGTCAGCGCACCCGGCCCGCACCCGACGTCCACCGCGCGACTGCCGGGCAGCAGCGGCAGCAGGTCGGCCAGCTGATCCGCGAGCGGTTCCGAGTACCGACCCATGAAGAGGCCGTAGGCCTGGGCGGCGACATCGAAGCTCATCGGAGGATCCCTTCAGCCGGCGCCGACCCGGGCGCCGTCGTCGGCCAAGAGTTCGGCCAGTCCGCGCAGCGTGAGGGCCAACCCGAACTCGAAGCCCTTCTCGGCGCGGTCGGTGCCCAGCGTCGCCCCGGCCAGGGCGGTCTGCAGGGGCGAGTCCAGCGAAGGGTTGTCGTCCCAGATCACCGACGGCGCCCCGACGTCGAGCGCGGCGCCCAGGCACAGGTTGTCCAGCATGGTGACGGCCAGGACCACCGAGTCCGGCCCGAATCCGGCCCGGGTCAGGGTGCCGGCGAGGGTGGCGTACTGCTGCAAGGTCACCGGGTCGGTGATGGTCTGCGCGACCAGCGCGGGGATCGCGGCCGGGTGGGCGGCGAAGGCGTCGCGGTAGCTGCGCGCCCATGTCGCGACACCCTGCTCCCACGGTGCGTCCTCGTCGATCGGGGCGAAGGAGCCGGCCAACAGCCCGCGGATGCCCTCGACGATCTCCGCCCGCCCGGCCACATGGTGGTACAGCGAGGACACGCTGACGCCCAGCTTCTGCGCGAGCTCGGGGACCGTGAACCGTCCGCTGCGGTCCAGCAGGGACAGCGCCGTCCGGCAGATCAGCTCGCGGGACAGGATGGGTTGGGACGGACGGGGCACGGGTTCAGTCTGCCCGGTGCACGACGACGCCGTCGACGACGGTCAACGGGACCGACGCCTGGGCGAACTCGTCCGGGGCGGCAGCCAGCGGGTCCAGCCCGAACGAAGAGAGGTCGGCCCGGTACCCGGCTTTGATCCGCCCGGCGCGGCCTTTCAGCCCGGCCGCCGCGGCCGCCGCGGTGGTGTACCCGTGCAGGGCCTGCGTGGCGGTCAGCGCCTGACCGGGCAGCACGGGGGCGACGTCGCCGTGCCCGTGCGGGCGGCGCAGCTGCGCGTCGGCGATGACGCCGCGCGGGTCGAACGGCGCGACCGGCCAGTCGGAGCCGAGCGCGAGGCGGGCGCCGGCGTCGGCCAGGTCACGGCACCGGAACGCCCGCCGCGCCCGCTCGGAACCCAGCCGCTCCGACCAGTTGTCGCTCTCGTCGGCCTTCGTGTAGAGGGTGCAGTGGGTGGGTTGCATGCTGGCGGTGACGTCCAGCTCGCGGAACCGGCCGACCAGTTCCGACGGGATGGTCTCGATGTGCTCGATGCGGTGCGGCACCCGGCCGCGGGCCGTGCCGCCCAGTGCGTCCAGCACGTACCGCACCCCCTTGTCGCCGATCGCGTGGGTGACGACCGGCACCCCACGCTCCGCGAGATACCGCGCCGCCCAGAGGTATTCGGCAGGATCGGGCCAGAACGGCGCGGTGCTCTCGCCGTGCGTGTCTGCGTGCTCGAGCCAGGCGGTGCCGCCGTCAACGGTGCCGTCGATCATGAACTTGACCCCGTCCACCCGCCACCGCGACCCACCCAGGCGCTGCCGGTCGACCAGATCGTCCAGTTCGGCGCGGGTGACGCCGGGCATGCAGAACGGCGCGAACCGCAGCCGGATCGGCAGGCCGTCCGCGTCCGCGACGGCGCCGACCAGATCGGCCGAGTCACCCTCGAAGTCCATCGCGTTGCCGGCGGTCAGGCCGGCCGCGGCCATCCGCCGCAACAGGTCCCGGAACCGGGCGCGGCGCACCGTCGTGCTCTGCGCCGGGAGCACCGCCTGGACCGGCTCGTAGGCCGGAATTTCCAGCAGATGCCCGGTGGGTACGCCGTTCTCGTCGCACACAATCGACGCGCCGCCGGCGAACTCACGGGGCCCGTCGATGCCGGCCCGCTTGAGCGCGGCGGGGCTGGCGACCGCCGCGTGCGCGTCGAACATCAGGATGAACACGGGGATGTCGCCCACCGCGCGGAGCAGCGGCTGGTGGCTGATCGGCGTGCGGCCGAAGGCGTTCGGGTTCAGCCCCCAGCCCATCACCCACTCCCCCGGGCCGTCGGCCTGCGCGCGGCGCAGCGCCTGCACAAGCTCGTCCAGGTCGCGGACGCCGGACAGGTCGGCACCCTGGGTCAGGTCCAGGCCGAAGACCGGGTGGATGTGGCCGTCGACCAGGCCCGGGGTGACGGCGGCCGCGCCCAGGTCGATGACCTCCGTGCCCGCGCCGCGCCAGCCGGTGACGTCCCGGCGGTCGCCGACCGCGGTGATGACACCGCCGGTGATCGCGATCGCGGTGGCGGCCGGCTGGCCCGGGTCGAGGGTGTGCACGGTGTCGGCGGTGATGATCAGCTCGGCGGTCACTTGGTCGCGTCCTTGGTGTCGATGGCGATGTCGGTCGGCTCGGGCGCCGGGATGTGGCCGTCCTCGGAGTGCACGGCGCCGATCCCGGCGTAGACCTGTGGGCGGCGGGCCTTGAGCACCCGCGCGGCGGCGGCGGCGACCAGCAGGGTCAATGGGACGATCCCGACGAGAACGATGTTGGTGGCGGTGTCGGCCGAGGTCAGCAGGTCGATGTGGGACGCGAGGGCGATCACCGCTGCGGTCAGCAGCACGGCGGCCAGGGCGGCACAGGCGGTGGCGACCCAGGCCTTGACCGTGTGCCGTCGGCGCCAGAAGTAGGCGACCACGGCGAACGAGGTCAGCGCCTGCAGCCCGATGATGCCGACGACGCCGGGGGTGTTCACCTTGAGCAGCAGGTCGGTGTAGGGGTCGGCCCCGGCGATCGCGAAACCGGCGATGACGACGGCGGCCAGCACCGACTGGACGCTGCCGGCGAACGACGGCGAGCCGTACTTCGGGTGCGTGGTGGCCAGCTTCGCCGGCAGCAGCCCGTCCCGGGCGAGGTTGAAGGTGTACCGGTTGATCGCATTGTGGAAGGCGATCTGCGAGGCCAGCACGCTGGTGATGATCAGCACGTACATCAGGTCGGACGCCCAGGTGCCGACGTAGGTCTCGATGGCGACGAAGAACATGGACGCGGGGTCGGCGGCGGCCACCTCGAGGACGGCCTCGTTGCCGAAGGCCTGGATGATCGCCCAGACGATCAGGCAGTAGAACAGGCCCATGAAGATCACCGCGGCGTAGGTCGCCCGGGGGATGGTGCGCTCCGGGTTGCGCGCCTCGGGCCGGTACAGGGCGGTCGACTCGAAGCCCATGAAGGCGGCGAAGCAGAAGGCGAGCACGCCGATCATGCCGGGCGCGAACATGGCCTCGGGGCTGAACGACGCGGCGGACAGCGCGCTGGTGCCGGGGGCCCCGCCCTGCAGAATGACCGCGCCGGCGAGCAGCGCGAGGATGGCGGTCTCGGCGATCAGCAGAACACCGAGGATCTTGGCGCCCACGTCGATGCCCCGCCGGCCGACGAACCAGACGATGACGACCGCGACCAGCGCGACCGCCCACCAGGGCACCTCGAGGCCGGTGAAGGTGGCCACCGCATCGGCGATCTGCTGGCCCAGCAGGCCGTACACCCCGATCTGCAGGGCGTTGTAGGCGACGACGGCCAGCACACCGGAGGCCATGCCGGTGGTCCGGCCCAGGCCCAGCGTGATGTAGCTGTAGAACGCGCCGGCGCCACCGGTGTGCCTGGTCATGGCCATGAAGCCGACGGCGAACAGGGTCAGCACGGCACCGGCGGCCAGGTAGCCGGCCGGCGCGCCGATGCCGCCGACCAGGATGGCCAGCGGCGCGACGCCGGCCATCACGGTCAGCGGTGCGGCGGCGGCGATGACCAGGAACGCGATGCCGGCGGTGCCCAGGGCGTTGGACCTGAGGTGCTCGACCGGTCCCCCGGTCGACTGGGTCGACGGACCGCCGGTGGACGGCTGTTGCATCTGGACTCCCGGGCGGGCGGATCGGTCGGCGCGAGGGCCGGTCGCGGGGCGGTTGGCGGTCAGGCTCACCAGCGTGCTCCTTCGGGGCAGCAGGACGGGGCAGGGTGGAGGTGCTTGGGCGCGGGCCGGACGGCCTTGTGGCTGGTGGGGCTGCTGTCCGGTCATCGAAACCGAATCGGTTTCGGTTATTAGAATGAGGCCGGAACCTCCGGCTGTCAAGACCCCTTTTCCACTTGCCGAGGTTGCCCGCGCCCGACCGGGGAACTGTGTCCTCGACGGCCCGGCCCACCACCGCCGATCCGGCCGGGATCGTCACGTCAACGCGACGAAAGGGGACCGCATGACGGCGACCGAACCACGCCCGGCGACCACCACCGACGCCGGTATTCCGGTGGCCAGCGACGAGCATTCGCTGACCGTCGGACCGGACGGCCCACTGCTGCTGCAGGACCACTACCTGCTCGAGCAGATGGCCAACTTCAACCGCGAACGCATCCCGGAGCGCCAGCCGCACGCCAAGGGCGGCGGCGCGTACGGAACGTTCGAGGTCACCAAGGACGTCAGCTCCTACACCCGCGCCGCGGTCTTCCAGCCGGGCGCCAAGACGGACCTGCTGATCCGCTTCTCCACCGTCGCCGGCGAGCGGGGATCGCCCGACACCTGGCGCGACCCACGGGGTTTCGCGATCAAGTTCTACACGACCGAGGGCAACTTCGACCTGGTCTGCAACAACACCCCGGTCTTCTTCATGCGGGATCCGCTGAAATTCCAGCAGTTCATCCGCTCACAGAAGCGGCTGGCCTCCAACAACCTGCGCGACCACGACATGCAGTGGGACTTCTGGACCCTGTCCCCCGAGTCGGCGCACCAGGTCACCTGGTTGATGGGTGACCGCGGCATACCGCGCACCTGGCGGCACATGAACGGCTATTCCAGCCACACCTACATGTGGATCAACGCCCGCGGCGAGCGGTACTGGGTGAAGTATCACTTCAAGACCGACCAGGGCGTCGAGTTCTTCACCCAGGACGAGGCCGACCAGATGGCCGCGGTGGACACCGACTATCACACGCGCGATCTGTGGGAGCACATCGAGGAGGGCGAGTACCCGAGCTGGACGCTGAACATGCAGATCATGCCGTTCGAGGAGGCCAAGACCTACCGGTTCAATCCGTTCGACCTGACCAAGGTGTGGCCGCACGGCGACTACCCGCTGCACGAGGTCGGCCGGCTCACGCTGAACCGGAACGTCACCGACTTCCACACCGAGATCGAGCAGGCGGCGTTCGAGCCGAACAACCTGGTCGCCGGCACCGGCCTGTCCCCCGACAGGATGCTGCTGGCCCGCGGCTTCTCCTACGCCGACGCGCATCGGGCCCGGCTCGGGGTGAACTACAAGCAGATCCCGGTCAACGAGCCCAGGGTGCCGGTGCACAGCTACTCCAAGGACGGGCACATGCGGATCACGCCGGTCACCGACCCGGTGTACTGGCCGAATTCCTACGGCGGACCGATGGCCGACCCGTCGTTGACGGACGACGGCGGCACTTGGTACGCCGACGGTGAGATGGTCCGTACCGCGTACACCCTGCGTTCCGATGACGACGACTGGGGCCAGCCCGGCACGATGGTCCGGAACGTCCTGGACGACGCCGCCCGCGAGCGCCTGGTGAGCAACATCGTCGGCCATCTGCTCAACGGGGTCAGCGAACCGGTGCTGACCCGCGCCTTCGAGTACTGGCGCAACGTGGACAAGAGCCTGGGCGACCGGGTGGAGCAGGGGGTGCGGGCCAAGCAGGGCGAAAAGGACCCGAAGGCCGCGCAGCAGGCCAATCCGGCCCGGGAATCGATGCAGGCCAAGGCCTGATTCAAGGGCGGGCAACACCGGCGCGGACGGCCGCCGCGCCGGTGTTGACGATGGAGGTGTCGGTCGCCACGCCCATCACGTGCACACCCTGGGCGGCCACTCGCCGCGCCTCGTCCGGGTTGGCCGTGAGGTATCCGCTCGCAGCCCCGACCACCTCCAGCCGGGCGAGAGCGTCGTCCACCGCGGCGAGCACGTCCGGGTGGGTGGCGTCCCCGAGGTGACCCATCGAGGCGGCCAGGTCGTTGGGCCCGATGAACACCCCGTCGACGCCAGGCACGGCCGCGATGGCCTCGAGATTCTCCAGCGCGCACAGGGTTTCGATCTGCACGAGCACACAGATCTGCTCGTCGGCGGTGCGCAGGTAGTCCGCGGTCTGCCCGTAGCCGGCGGCCCGCGAACCGCTGGACACCCCGCGGATTCCGACCGGCGGGTACCTGGTGGCCCGCACGGCATCTGCGGCAGCGTCGGCGGTCTCGATGTAGGGGATGAGCAGCGACTGCGCACCCGCGTCCAGCACCCGTTTGATCAGCACCGGATCCGACCACGCCGGCCGGACCAGCGCTGCCACGTCGAAGGCCGCCAGCGCCTGCAATTGGGCGATCAGCTCGGGCACATCGTTCGGGGAATGCTCGGTGTCCAACAGGATCCAGTCGAAACCGGCCCCGGCAAGTTGTTCGGTCAGGCCCGGTGAACCCAGGGTGGCGAAGATGCCGATCTGCTGGTCCCGCGCACGCAGGCGCCGCAGGAAGGAGTTCACCGGTGCGGGCAATTCGGCTCCCCGGTCGGTCAGTCCGGGATCTCGGCCGGCGCGAAGACCACCAGCACCGTGAGATCCTCGCTGATCTCGGTGAATCCGTGCTCGGCGCCGCGGTCGACCGACACGATGCTGCCCGGGCCGACCGAATGGTCGTGACCGTCCACCCGCAGGGTCGCCTTCCCGTTCACCACGACGTATACCTCGTCGGACTGATGTGGGTGCTGATGATCGGTGCC
>JBIOVW010000059.1:0-3837 GCA_044867945.1 Nakamurella sp.
TCGGCGCCGTCTTCGGCGCCGTCTTCGGCGGTGTCGACGGCGGTGTCGACGTGTCCAACGAGGCCTTTCCGTTCATGACCATACGGGAAACCACGCTGGACGGGGTGCCGGTGCGGCTGGCCCGGATCAGCTTCTCCGGCGAGCTGGCCTTCGAGGTGTACGTCAGCCCCTGGTACGCCGTCGCGGTCTGGGAGCGGCTGCTGGAGGCCGGTGCCCCGTACGGCATCACCCCGTACGGCACCGAGACCATGCATGTGCTGCGCGCCGAGAAGGGTTACCCGATCATCGGGCAGGACACCGACGGCACCGTCACCCCGCACGATCTCGGCCTGGCCTGGGCGGTGTCCAAGAAGAAGGTCGACTTCATCGGCAAGCGGTCCTTCGGCCGGGCGGCCAACCTCGACCCGCTGCGCAAGCAGCTGGTCGGGCTCCTGCCGGTGGACCGGAACACGGTGCTGCCGGAGGGATCGCAGATCGTCGAGTTCGCCGCCGACGGTGAGTTGCCGCCGCCGCCGGTGCCGATGCTCGGGCACGTCACCTCCAGCTACCGCAGCGCCGAGCTCGACCGTCCGTTCGCGCTCGCCCTGGTCAAAGGTGGCCGGGCGCGGGTCGGCGAGACCCTGCACGTCCCCGTCCGCGGCGCCCTGGTCCCGGTCGAGGTAACCGGGTCCGTGCTGGTCGATCCCGAAGGAGCCCGCCGCGATGGCTGAATCGACCCAGGGGTTGCCCCGCCGGCACCCGCTCGAAAATGTCACCGCCGAACTGACCCGGCGCCCGTCGGTGACCATCGCCGTCGAGCCGTTCGTCCCGATGGTCGACGTGCGACTGCCCGGCCACGGGTCGCGCGGGGGCGTCGAGCTGCCGGTCACACCGAACACCTGGGTGCCCACCGGCGCCGGCCGGGCGATCTGGCTCGGGCCGGACGAATGGCTGCTGACCAGCACCGCACACGCCCCGGACGAACTCGAGACCGAGCTCCGGGCCATCGTGCAGCCGAACGGCGGCGCCGCGACCGACGTGTCCGCGCAACGAATCGGCGTGCGGCTGACCGGATCCCGGGTGCGGGACGTGCTGGCCAAGGGCTGCTCGGTCGACCTGCATCCGCGGGTGTTCGGCCGCGGCCGCGTCGCCCAGACCACCGTCGGGCTGGCCGGGGTGATCCTGCTCGCCCTGTCCGACTCCGGCGAGGACTTCCTGGTCCTGGTCCGCTCGTCCTTCGCCGGCTACCTGGCCGACTGGCTGTTGGACGCCGCGCGCGAGTTCACCGACCCCGCCGCCTTTGTCGGCAGCTGACCATTCCTCTTCCTATCAGTCTTCAGGAGCAGCCATGTCCGCCACCCCACGCGTGGTCATCATCGGAGCGGGGATCGTCGGCGCCAACCTGGCCGACGAACTCACGCTGCGCGGCTGGGACCGCATCACCGTCGTCGACCAGGGTCCACTGCCGCTCACCGGCGGTTCCAGCTCGCACGCCCCCGGCCTGGTGTTCCAGACCCACGCGTCCAAGACGATGACCGAGTTCGCCACCTACACGGTCGACAAACTCAGGAGCATCGACGTGGACGGCGCCTGGTGCTTCAACCAGGTCGGCGGCCTCGAAGTGGCCACCACTCCCGAGCGGCTTGCCGAGCTGCACCGCCGGCAGGGCTGGGCCACCTCCTGGGGGGTGCGGGCCGAGGTCATCGGGCCCGAGGAGTGCATCCGGCTGCACCCGCTGGTGGACCGGGATCAGGTCCTTGGTGGTCTGCACATCCCCACCGACGGGCTGGCCAAGGCCACCAGGACCGTAATCGCGCTGGCCAGCCGGGCCCGGGCCCGCGGCGCCGTGTTCCGGGGCTCCACCCGGGTGACCGGCATCGAGCAGTCCGGTGGCCGGGTCACCGGGGTCCGCACCGACGACGAGGTCATCGCGGCCGACATCGTGGTCTCCTGCGCCGGTTGCTGGGGCGTCGAGCTGGGTGCGATGGTCGGCATGGAGGTGCCGCTGCTGCCGCTGGCGCACCAGTTCGTGTGGACCGGGCAGGTGCCCGACCTGGTCGGCCGCAACACCGAACTGCAGGAGGCGGGCCTGCCGATCCTGCGACACCAGGACCAGGACCTGTACTACCGGGAACGGGTCGACTGCCTGGGCATCGGCTCCTACGCGCACCGGCCGATGCCGGTGGACCTGCGCACCCTGCCGGAGGGCGAGGTGACCGAATCGGCGATGCCTTCTGTGCTCCCCTTCACCGAGGACGACTTCGCCCCGGCCTGGGAGGCCAGCAAGCTGCTGCTGCCCTCGCTGCGCCAGTCCAAGATCGACTCCGGTTTCAACGGGATCTTCTCGTTCACCCCCGACGGTGGTCCGCTGATCGGCGAATCCCTTGATGTGCGGGGCTTCTGGATCGCCGAGGCGGTCTGGGTCACCCACTCCGCCGGGGTTGCCCGATCGGTGGCGCAGCTGCTGGTCGACGGCCGCTCCGGGATCGAACTGCACGGCTGCGACGTGCATCGCTTCGAGGACGTGCAGCTGGCGCCCGATTACGTCAGCGAGACCTCCCAGCAGAGCTTCGTGGAGATCTACGATGTGCTGCACCCGTTGCAGCCCAAGGAATCTCCGCGGGACCTCCGGGTGAGCCCGTTCCACGCCCGGCAGGTGCGGCTCGGCGCGGTGTTCCTGGAGGGCGCGGGCTGGGAGCGGCCGCACTGGTATGAGGCCAACGCGCCGCTGGTGGAACAGCTGCCGACGGAATGGGTCCCGCCGGCCCGCGACGCGTGGAGCGCGAAGTTCCACTCCCCGATCGCCGCGGCCGAGGCGTGGAAGACCCGCACCGCGGTGGCCATGTACGACATGACCCCGCTCAAGCGGCTGGAGGTCACCGGGCCCGGCGCGCTTGACCTGCTGCAGCGCGTCACCACCGGACAGATGGACAAGTCCGTCGGGGCCGTGACCTACGCGCTCATTCTCGACCAGGTCGGTGGGATCCGCAGCGACGTCACCGTCGCCCGGCTCGGCGAGCAGACCTTCCAGGTCGGTGCCAACGGCCCGCTGGACCTGGACCATCTGCGCCGCCAGGCACCCGCCGACGGCTCCGTGCAGGTCCGCGACATCACCGGTGGCACCTGCTGCATCGGCCTGTGGGGGCCGCTGGCCCGCGAGGTGATCGGCGCGGTCAGCGCCGACGATCTGACCAACGACGGGCTGAAGTACTTTCGGGCCAAGCCGATCCGCGTCGGCGGAGTTCCGGTCACCGCGATGCGGCTGTCCTACGTCGGCGAACTCGGCTGGGAGCTGTACACCAGCGCGGACAACGGGCAACGGCTGTGGGACGTGCTGTGGGCCGCCGGGCAGCGGCACGGGATCATCGCCGCCGGCCGGGCCGCGTTCAACAGCCTGCGGCTGGAGAAGGGTTACCGGTCCTGGGGCGCCGACATGACCACCGAGTACAACCCGTACGAGGCCGGTCTCGGCTTCGCGGTCAGCCCACGCAACGAGTCCTTCGTCGGTCGGGACGCGCTCGCCGGCGTCGACGACGACACGGTCACCCGGCGCCTGAGCTGCCTGACCGTCGACGACGGCCGCAGCGTCGTGGTCGGCCACGAACCGGTGTACCTCGACGACCGGCCGGTCGGGTACGTCACCAGCGCGGCGTTCGGGCACACCATCGGCAAGCCGATCGCGTACGCCTGGCTGCCGGCCACGCTCGGCATCGGTGACGGCGTCGAGATCGAGTACTTCGGCAACCGCATCGCGGCCACCGTCACCGCCGAACCGCTGGTCGACCCCAAGATGACCCGTCTTCGCGGCTGACGTGATTTCGACCTGCCTGTTGATCATGGGGTAAGGGTTGTCTCGGA
>JBIOVW010000060.1:0-2721 GCA_044867945.1 Nakamurella sp.
ACGTCCGGGCCGGCCGGCAGCGCACCCGCGGTGACCACCGCCCGGCCGCCGACGATGGCCAGCGCCTTGCCGACCGCCGCCGCGTGCGGGCTGCCGATGTCGGCCAGATCGGCCAGCCCCTCACCCAGGTCGATGCTGTCCTCGAGCAGGCCGATGGTCAACGCGATCAGCTCGCACACCGCCTCCGGATCCGCCAGCCGCAGCAGCCGCTCCCCCAACAGTGCCCGCCAGTGCTCGTTGACCTGCGGGTCGTCGTAGTAGGCGGTCTGTCGGGGCAGGACGAAGAACGTCTCCCACCGCTGCTGAACCTCACGGTAGATCGCGGCGGTGTTCAGGTCCTCGTCGACCCGGTCGCCGATCACCCGTCGGATGTGCTCCGCGCGCAGCACCCGCTTGTTCATCTCGTCTCCGACGATGAACAGGTAACCCTTGCGACCGCGCCGGTCCCAGGCGTCGGTGGTGGTGTGCCGGGCAACGAAATAGGCTGCCAGCTCGTACGACTCGCTCTTCTGGCCGCCCCCGCCGCCCTCCAGGAACAGGGTGCGCAACTGGTCGTCCATCCGGTTGTCCGACTCGAACTGGCCGACCTGCAGCGGCACCCGATCGCAGTCGGCGTCGCCGATCGCGCCGAACATGATCTGCGGGTCCTGCACGTATCCCTTGCGCTGCAGCAGGCCGAGCAGTTCGGCCAGCCGCCGCTGCATGACCTGCGGCACCACACCCATCGAGCCGGTGACGTCGAAGAGCACGACGATCGGCGTCGAGTTCGGGTGATCCGCGCCGTCCCGGGATTCGCGGGCGGTGACACCCTGCGGGTCCAGGGACGGGTCGGCCCTCCACTGGCCGGCCGGCCGGGTGCGCATCCGCGCGCTGTAGGCGAAGTCGGCGGCGCCGGTGGCCCGGCGGAAGGTGGCCGCGGCGCGGTAGGCGTCGTCGCTCCAGGCTCCGTGTCCCATGATGAGTGTCCTTTCGGGATCGGTGGTTTCAGACTGCGAGGGTGCCGGCGGGCCGAACACGTTCTCCGGTCCCGTCGGGCCCGGCACCGCGGTCCTGGCCCTGCCGTCGTCCGATGTTCAGTCTGCACGACCCGGTCAGATAGCGCAAGTCTGCGCTTTCGACTGGTGAGGGTCGTCAGCCCGCGCAGGCCGGCTGGCCGGGGACCAGCACGCCGATCGCCAGAGTCGCGACGTCGCTGCCGTCATCCCAGAACGACAGCGCCGGCCCGCCGTCCAGCCCAGCGGCGACCGCCTCGGCGTCCGCGCCGTCCACGACTCCGCACGGCAGCCTGCGGTCGGTGCGCCGCTCCAGCACGTCGGCGATCGGGACGTTCAGCGGCCAGTCCAGGGCCGGCCCGGATGCCTCGCGCTCGAACTCGGTGAGCTTCAACCGATTCGGCGCCCACGGTCCCTCGCCGGTCATGGCGTCGCCGATTCCGTCGATCGTGTCCGACAGGGTGGCGCGGGCCGCCGCCTGGGCCGGGTCGACGTACTCGTCGCCGATGCCCAGTCCGTACGCGGACAGGATGACCTTGCCCGACCCCGGCCGCGTCACGGTGACCGTCGTGGTGCCGAGGTCGGTGACCTGAGGCACCCCGAAGTCGACCCCGGCGAGCCCGACGAGCGCGGCGACCGCCTGCTGCACCCGGCACTCGTCGATCCGCCCGATCACCATCGGCGGCAGCGGCTCGACGGGGGCTCCGGCTCCCTCTGCTCGGATCACGGTTCCGTCGGGGTAGACGGCCAGCCCGAGGGGCGCGGTGGGCCCGTTCTGGATCCAGAAGTTGACCCGGTCGTCAACGATGATGACCGGCGGGTCGGTGGGCGTGGCCGGCGGTCGCCCCGGCGAATCCTCGGCAGTCGGCGTGCACGGCCGTTCACCCGGCTCGGCCACCCCAACCACGGCCTGGGCGCATGCGGTCAGTGTCAGCGCGAGCAGGGTCACCATGCCTGCCGTTCGCCACCGTCGAAGTGTTCCCATGGCGGCAGGACGGATGGTGCGGCTGGCGGGGTTGCACGTCCTACGGAAACGTGCTGCTCGCATCACGCAGTCGGTCGTTGCCGTCGGGGTCGGACGCTCAGCGTTGCCGCGGCATCTCGGCCAGGGTGTCGGCCACCCAATCGGCGATGAAGGTACTGACGTGCGGCAGGTGGTCCAGGCCGATGTGTTCGGCTCCGCCCTCCTCCGGAGTGAAGATCCGCAGCTCCCGCTTCGGGGAGTTGACCGCCTGGTCGTAGGACCGGCGGGCGTACTCCAGGGGGATCTGCCGGTCGTTCTCGCCGTGGGCGATCAGGAACGGGATGTCGATCTGCTCGACGACGCCGTCCAGGTGCACCTGGTCGGTGAACTCCACGAACTCGTTGAGGTCGGTGTCGTCGTCGAAGCCCCACACCCACAGCACGTGCTCCCAGTAGTGCGGCACCGGTCGCTCGCCCTCGCGCTGCAACCGGCGGCGCTGCACGGCGCCCCAGTTGTGGTTGGCGCCCCAGGCGACGACCAGCGCAAGTCGCTTCTCGAATGCGGCGGCGCGGGGCGCGTAGTAGCCGCCCAGCGACCAGCCGACCAGGCCGATCCGGGTCGTGTCGACGTCGTCCCGGGTCTGGAGGTAGTCCACGCACGCGGCGGCCCAGGCTTCGGTGTCCACCCGGGCGGTCAGACCCTGCAACCGCAGCGCCTCACCGGAGCCGGGCGGGTCGACCATCAGGGTGGAGATGCCGCGAGCGG
>JBIOVW010000061.1:0-2309 GCA_044867945.1 Nakamurella sp.
GCGGGTCACGCCGACCAGCGTCGCACACTCTGGTCAGCATTCACCTCAGCCGGTGGTGACCCGGTCGAACGGCAGGTACGGCTCGAGCCAGGGAAAGATCACGAAGAACAGCATGGCCACCACGGCCAGGAACAGCACCAGGGACAGCCCGATGCGGGCGGGGGTCGGCCCGGGCAGGTGCCGCCAGATCCACGCGTACATCTCGGTCCCCCGTCAGGTCTCGGTGAGCTCGGGTGGCAGGAAGCCAGGCGCCTTGGCGTAGCTGTTGACCAGCACGCCGTGGATGATCATGCGTTCCGCGTCGGAGAACTGCGGGTGACATGTGGTCAGCGTGATCACCCGTTGGGCGTCCGGCGGCACCGTGGTGGACAGCACGTGCGGGACCGGCAGCACCTGCGCATAGTCGGAGGGCAGCGTGATCTCCCGCCCGTACAAGCCGGCGTAGGCGCCCGTCTGCACCTGCACCCCCGCGCACCCGGCCCGCGGGGAGGCGGCCCATCCCGCCTCCTCCTCGGCCATCGGCAGGACCCGGTAGACGAACCAGTCGTCCTGGGTCTCCACCACGATCGCGTCACAGGAGTTCAGCAGGCCCAGGTCGTTGAACGGAGAACCCTTGGACACCCGGTGCCCGGCCACCGCGAAGTTGCCCTGCTCCCCCGGCAACTGGGTCTCCGGGTAGTGACCGGGACCGATGTACAGGTCGTCCGGATCGGTGCCCTCGACCACCGTGAAGACGTAGTCGGCACCCAGCGCGGGGATGCGCAACTTGGCGAAGCCGGTGCCGACGGTGGTCTCGTATTGGGGAACTCGCTCGTGCGGGTCGGTCACCATCTGCTCGGGTGCCTGCGCGACCACCGTGGCGGTCGCTTCCGCCTCCGCCCAGACCTGGTCGACCACCGTCGTCGCCTCGGCCTGCTTCCGCTCGCCGAACAGATCGGTGACGTAGACCTCATAGACGACGAACAGCAGCACCACGACGCCGAGCGTGATCAGCAGCTCGCCGAACCCGCGCACGAGCGTCCGCCCCACCCCGCGACGCGGCGGCGAGGTCACCGGCGCGCTCACCGGCCACCCCCGGTCGCCGACTGCAACCTGATCGGCCCGTCGTAGGCCGGCAGCTCCACCTCGTCCAGCGTCGTCACCTCGTAGCCCAGTCCATACTTGTCGACGTACTGCAGCAGCAGCCGCACACCCGGTTCCCGGTCCAGCGCCTCTGACATATCGGCCGCGTTCCCGATCGCGGTGATCACGAACGGCGGCGAGTACGTGCGGCCCTGCAGCAGCAGCGTGTTGCCGATGCAGCGCACGGCCGATGTCGTCAGCACTCGCTGATCCATGATCATCATGGCCTCAGCCCCGCCCGCCCACAGGGCGTTGACTGCCGCCTGGACGTCCTGCTGGTGGATGACCAGATCATCCGGGTCGACCCCGGCCGGGTAGTTGCCGTCGGAGTCGCGGGCGGCGTCGGACATGGAGACACGAATGCCGGGACCGACGACTGGCACCAAACCGGCGGCCGGAGCGAGCGCGTCCACCTCGGCGCGGACCGCCGCCACCTGGGGCGACACATCACCCTCGGCGGCACGGTCGACCTGCGCCTGCAGGTCGGCGGCCCTGGCGTCGGCGGCCAGCACGCGATTCTGCGCGTCGTTCACCACCACCGAAAGGTCCACCGAACGGGTGCCGACGTCCTTGCCGTCGGAGTACGCCCGGGTCACCCCGATCAGCAGGCCGGCAACCAGGCAGGTGGCGATCGCGCCCAGCCGCCAGGGCAGTGCTCGTCTCATGCCGGCCACCGCCCTCCTCGGTTTGCCGGGCGCCCAAAGCCACGGTCCGGTCGTCGACCGGGAGGCAATGCGGCCCGCACACCGTAGGCTAGAACCAGTCGCATACAGCCCTGGTGATCTCGGCCGGGGTGACGGACGCAGGAGGATCAGGTGCCCAAGTCCAGGGTTCGCAAGAAGGTCGCGACCACCACGGCCAGCGCGTCGACCCAAGCGAACGAGGCGGCCGCGGCCGCCGCCCGCGCGCACGTCGCCGCGCCGTCCTCGCCGCTCTACATCGGCATCATGCTCGGGTTGATGATCCTCGGGCTGGTCTGGCTGGTCGTGTACTACCTCTGGGGTGCCAGCATCCCGTTCGTCGCGGACCTGGGGAACTGGAACTTCGCGATCGGGTTCACGCTGATGATCGCCGGGCTGCTGATGACCATGCGGTGGCGCTGACGTCGCACTTGTCGGCCGAGCTTGCGAGGCCGCCATTGAGCACAGCAGGACCGGGCGCAGACAACCCGGCGACGGAGGAGCCGG
>JBIOVW010000062.1:0-3255 GCA_044867945.1 Nakamurella sp.
ATATCATTCGCTGCTCTTCGTCGTCCATGTCGTTTTCAGCGCGGGGTGGCGGGCCGATGGGTGGGCGGGTGCGGGTGTACACGAGCCGGTCCCGCCCGCTCGACCACGGCGGCGCGGTGACCTCGTCTTCGGCCCCGCCGGCGACCTCGTCCTCATGCGACCCGGACCCGGAGCTGCCCGTGTCGGGGCGCGACGGCAGGCCCAGTTTCATCGCCACGACCTGCCCGAGCAGCTTCTTGCCGGGCAGGTGCATCCGCCCGAACGCGGTGTGCGGGCGTAGCAGCCGCCACGCCAACCAGGACAGGGCGGTGACAAACAGGTACTTCAGGCCGTCGGGCATCACCGAGGTGAAGATCGCGCTGGTGAACGCGAACAACACCATCGCGGCCAGGAACGCGATCGGTCCCATGACCAGGAACTTCACGATCCGCTGCCCCCACGCCAGGGCCAGGTCGCGGAAGCTGTCCAGCAGGAAGAACACCCCCGCCGCGGGTGTGGCCGGCACGATCAGCCGAGCCACCGCGTACCCCAGGACGGTCAACAGCCCAGCGGCGATGAAGAACCCGGTGACGATGATCGTGACGAACAGGCACAGCACGGCGGTGCCGAGCCGGTCACCGGTCATGTTGCCGGTGAAGAACTGGTAGGCGACCGGATCCGCTGCCGCGAGCTGGTCGGCGACCCGGCGGAACTCACCGGCTTTCCGCTCGACGATGGCTTTACCGGCCCCGGTCGGGTCCCGCTGGTAGGTGTCGTACTCGGCCCACGTGAAGTGCGTCGCCTTGAAACACCGTCGGGCCGTACTTGGCCGCAGTGGGTGAGTCCGCGTCGCCGAACACGCCGGCCAGCCATGAGCGGTACACGGTGGAGCGGTTGATCGTGTCCCACGTCGAGTCCATCGCCGCCACCGCCCGAGCCCGCTGCGACTGCGCAGTGTCGTTCATCCCGGCGGGGGCTTGCCGGACGGCCTGCTGCGCGTCGGGTGAGAACCCTTCGGCGGTGGTGATGACGGCGGTTTGGATGCCGGAGTCGAGCATCTTGACGCTCTCGGCCGGGTAGCCGACCACCCACGTCACCACGACCAGGACGGTCAACGCCCACACGCTGGCCGTGATCGTGCTCGACAGCCGCCCCCGCGCCGCCCGCGTCAACGTGACCACCGCGACCAGTAGCAGGACCAGGGTGAGGAACGGGAACCAGACACCGGCTGCCACGGACGCGGTCGCGTTGGCGATCGGTTCGTCGAGGAACCCGATCCACCCCGACGGGTCGATCACCGCCGTGAACAGGCCCTGACCGAGCGCCAGGAACAGGCCCGGGACCTGCAGCCCGACCACGTTGGCGACGTTCGTGGTCAACGCGGGCATGATGTCGCTGCCGGCGCCGCACCCGTTGTCGTACCACCACCAGCGGTAGTTCGTGCCATAGACCGACGCGATCGACACACCGGGGGTGGTGAACGGGTCCTGAGTGGAGGTCTGCCCCGGGCCCAGACCGAGGCTGCCCTCCGGGGAGGCCGGCAGCGGCGGGTCACCCTTACAGTCCGGACCAATCCCCGGCACCGTGGCGGCCGACACAGACGAGGCGACCTTCGAGGAGACGGTCGAGGTCGACGTGGCCGCGGATGCCGCCGGTCCAGCACCGAGCAGGACAGCAAGCGTCACCAGGATGAGCACGAGCACCCGGCGGGTCATGCTGCTCCCTCCTCATCGTCCGCGACACGCCGGGGCGTCTGCACGTCGAGGCCGCCCAGCTGCTCGACGTGACCGTCGATGTCGTCGAGGTCGTCGAGGTCCGGGATGGGTCCGCGGTCGGTGAGGGTGGCCCGCGAGGTGGGCCGGGGGGTGGTGTCCAATGCGGCAAACAGGTCCGGGTGGTGGGCCATGGAGACGCGGATGCGTTCCATCCCGCCGTGCCCGCCCTCGCCGCCGAGTCCGTCGCGGTAGATGAACTCCCGGTAGGTCAACGCCTCCGCATCCCGGCGCGGGCGAGCTGAGAGGGACCCGAGCAGCTGCTCATACCCGCGCCCCGGCGGCTTGCCGAGCAGCTTGAGGGCGGCGGTTTGGGCGTCCTCGGATTGGGTGCGTCCGACGAACACGGCGCCGATGAAGTTCGCCGCGTCCGCCACGACCCGGGCGTGTTGGGAGACCAGGAAGACGGCGTTGTTGTTCTTCCTACTGTCCGTGCGTAGCTTGTGCACCAACGCGCGGCCGGCGCCGGAGACTTCGGTGACCTCTTGGGCTTCGTCCAGGCCGAAGAACTTCCGTTCGTGCGGGTCGCCCCGGTAGATCAGCTGCAGCGACGTCCACGCCGCCAGCGACATGATCGGCCGATACAGCAACTCCTCCGGCGAGTAGTCCGCCAACTCGACGCTCTCGTCCGGCTTCACCAGGCCCTTGAGGTTGAACACCGTGAACCGCGCCCCCGTGGGGACGGTGACCTCGTCGACGCTCTTGTACCGCACCGGGTAGAACAACCGGCCCAGCTCCCGCTCCGACGCATCCAGCAACTGCCGCGCCACGGTGACCGACAGTTCGTCGCCCTTTTGCAGGTGCCCGATCGGCGCCCACAGGGTCGAGATGCGTTCGGCCGGTGACGCGGAGACGGCGGCGCGTAGGCGGGTAAGGACCTCGGGGTTGCGGTTCAGCTCGATCGGCAACGACCAGCGCAGCGCCATCACCGCCAAGTCGCGGCGGGTCTGACGCACCGCGGCGCGCTCCAGCCCCAGCTTGTCGCGGAAGTCCTCCACGTCGCGGGCGTCCACCCAGATCAACGCATGGTTCGGCTCCGGCACCGCGGCATACGGCGACAGCGACCCGGGTTGCCCACCGAGGACGTCAACCTGGTGCGCGATCGGGGCCAGCTCCGGAAGGGCCAGGACCCGGTGTAGGCGCCCGGCTGGGTCCATCGCCACCCCGCGAGCACCCGAGAGGGCCGCCTTGTAGCACAGCATGCCCATCAGGGCCGACTTGCCGGAGCCCTGGACCCCCAGGATCGGCACGACGCCGGAGGCTTCCATCACCTCGGGCAGGTACCACGGGTCGAAGCACACCGCACGCGCTGCGAGGCCGGCGGTTTCCCCGATGTGAAACCCGCGCCGGTCCCCCACTTCGGCGGTGACGGCGGGGAGGCCGGCGGCGACCTTCACGACCGGGAAGTGGCGGCAGTGCGCCGACGAGGCGAGGGGTTCGCCGGGGACGAACTCGCGGGCGAGCGAGTATTGGCCCAGGTCCCGGACCCATTTGGTGTGCGGCT
>JBIOVW010000063.1:0-5266 GCA_044867945.1 Nakamurella sp.
GCGCCCGGCCGCGATCAATTTGGGGCTGATGTCGAGCCCCACGCAATCATAGCCGGCGCGCGCGAGCAGGGCGGTGAAGGCGCCCGACCCGCATCCGAGATCGGCCACGCGCGCGCCGGGCCGCAGCCCGCGCGAAGAACTCGGTGTCCTTGGGCATCGCGCCGGGCCAGCCGCCCTCGATGAACCCGACGCCCAGCTCGTCGAGCAGCCGCGCGACGGCCAGCTTGTCGCTGACCGAGTACGAGATGCCCTCACGCTGGGCACCGTCACGCAGAGTGGTGTCGAATACGTGGAACGCGTCGCGGTCGTAGGCCTGGTCGAACATGGTGGTCCTGGTCCCTCCAACGAAAGACCCCCTCGCCGTGAGGCGTAGGGGGTCAGCGCGCTGGGTCTGCGTCAGACGTCAGCGCGCTTGCCAATGATGATCGCCAGTGCGGTCACGGTCGGAGATTGTGCCACGGGAAGCAGCTGCGCGCGACCCGCAGTGGACGCCCGGCGCGGTGTCCGGCGAGGCTCCGCCCCCGGACCCGGAGGTTCCACGGCGCACGGCGGGGCGCTGAGTTCCGGTATCGGCAAGAGCAGGGGCCACCCTCCCGGCCTACGACCGGGCCCCTCCCTGATTGCCTCCCCCGGACAACGCCCGGACCGCGCAAGCCACTCCCTCGTACCCGGTATCGGCAAGAGCGGGGGCACCCTCCCGGCCTGCGGCCGGGCTCTCTGATTGCCTCCACCGGACACCCCGCCGCCCCGACCGCGCACGCCTTCTTCCCCGGCATCGGCAGGGGCAGGGGCAGGGGGCATGCGACCGACGTGCCCTGCGCAGGCCCGATCAACCCTAAGCCGTCGGGCCACCGCGGCCCGGGAGTCAGCGGACCAGATGCACCCAGCCGAACGGGTCCTCCGACCGTCCGGTCTGCAGGGCCAGCAGGGCTTGGCGAAGGCGGTTGGTGACGGGCCCGGGCTGGCCGTCGCCGACCGTCCACTCGGCGTCCGCCGACTTCACCGAGCCCACGGGCGTCACGACCGCTGCCGTGCCGCAGGCGAAGACCTCGGACAGCTCACCGGAGGCGTTGCCCTGCTGCCAATCCTCGACGGAGATGCGGCCCTCCTCCGCGGGGATGCCGAGATGCCGGGCAAGCGCCAGCAGCGAATCGCGGGTCACCCCGGGCAGCAGCGTCCCGGTCAGGGCCGGCGTCACCAGGCGCGCGTCGTCACCTCGGCCATAGACGAAGACAAGGTTCATCCCCCCCATCTCCTCGACCCAGCGCCGCTCCACCGCATCCAGCCAGACGACTTGGTCGCAGCCCTGCTCCGCAGCGTGCGCCTGGGCGACCAGCGATGCGGCGTAGTTCCCGGAGCACTTGGCCTCGCCGGTTCCACCCGGTGCCGCGCGGACGAACTCCTTCGACAGCCAGACGCTGACCGGCTTCACGCCGCGAGGAAAGTACGCGCCGGCCGGGCTGGCCATGAGCAGGTAGGTGTAGGCGTTGGCCGGCCGGACCCCGAGTCCGATCTCGGTGGCGAACTCGAACGGCCGCAGGTACAGCGACTTCTCCGGGTCGTCCGCGATCCAGTCGGCCTCGGCGCGCACCAACGTGTCGATGGACCCCAAAAAGACGTCCTCGGGCAGCTCGGCCATGGCAAGGCGCCGAGCGCTGCGGATGAACCGCTTGGCGTTGGCTTCTGGCCGGAACGTCCTCAGGGTGTCGCCAGAGCGGTATGCCTTGAGCCCTTCGAAGATGGACTGTCCGTAGTGGACGAACATGGCTGCCGGATCGACGTCAAGCGCGGCGCGGTCGACGAGCTCGGGCTCCGTCCAGCCACCGTCAACCGCCCAGTCGGCGCGCACCACGTGATCGGTGAAGTACCTGCCGAACCCCGGGTTCTCCAGGATCTCCGCCCGCCGCTGTGCGTCCGTGACGACTCCGCCGGTGCGATCCGCCACCTTCGCCGCCGCCCGGTCGGTCACCGGGTACAGCTCGATGCCCGCCGCCACAAGCTCGGCGGCGGACCGGTAGGGGGCGGTGTTTTCGGTCATGGGGGCAGTATCCCCGATGACGGTACAGCCGGGGAGAGGCCTGCGGCTCGGGCCTGCCCGCTGAGTTCGGTGGAGCCGGCGGTCCCTCGGGAACTGCTGATCAATCGGCCCTACTCGGCTCGCGGTGCGACCGATGCCAGCGTCGGACTCGCTGCGCCGCCCTGCCAGTGCGTCTTCGCTCCCCCTCCTTGGCCTCGCCCCACCACTTCGCCTCCCGACGTGCCGTCGACCGGAGATTCCCTACGCCACGGCGGCGGCGAGCGCCTCGCCGATCTGGCCGGTGGAGCGCGCGGTGGCGCCGCGCGAGCCAAGATCGGCGGCTACGGCGGCTTCGACCCGGTCCGCGGCCCCTTGATGCCCGAGGTGCGCCAGCAGCATGGCGATGCTGAGTACGGTCGCGGTCGGGTCGGCCCTGCCCTGCCCGGCGATGTCGGGCGCAGAGCCGTGCACCGGCTCGAACATGCTCGGGTTGGCGCGGCTCGGATCGATGTTGCCGCTGGCCGCCAGTCCGATGCCTCCGGCGATCGCGGCGCCGATGTCGGTCAGGATGTCGCCGAACAGGTTGTCGGTGACGACCACGTCGAACCGCTCGGGCTGGGTCAGGAAGAACATCGAGGCGGCGTCGACGTGGCAGTAGTCCGTGGTCACCTTCGGAAACTCGGTCGCGACCTGGGTGAATGTGCGCTGCCACAGGTCGCCGGCGTGGACCAGGACGTTGGTCTTGTGCACGAGCGTCACCTTGCGGCGTGGCCGGCTGGCGGCCCGGGTGAAGGCATCGCGCACGATCCGCTCCACGCCGTAGCGCGTGTTCAGGCTCTCCTCGGTCGCCACCTCGTGCGCAGTGCCCTTGCGCAGGAAGCCCCCCGCACCGACGTACGGGCCCTCGGTTCCCTCCCGGCACACCACCATGTCGATGTCCGCGGGACCCTTGCCGGCCAGCGGGGTGCTGACTCCAGGGAAGAGCTTCACCGGACGCAGGTTCACGTGATGGTCCAACTCGAAACGCAGCGGCAGGAGAACGCCCCGCTCCAGCACGCCCGGCGGCACGCTGGGATCGCCGATGGCGCCGAGCAGGATCGCGTCGTGCTCCCGCAGCTCGGCGAGCACCGAGAGCGGCAGGGTCTCGCCGGTCGCGTTGTAGCGCCGTGCGCCGAGGTCGTACTCGGTGGTCTTGATCGCCAGCCCGACGGACGGAGCGACCGCCTCGAGCACCTTGAGACCCTCGGCCACCACCTCGGTCCCGATCCCGTCGCCCGGGATGACAGCTAGCTGCAGTTCAGTCACGCGCAAACCCTAGTGCGGCCTCGGGGTCGCTTCGGCTGCGGATTCGGCCCGCCCCGGGTATCCACGATCTCGTCGGTCGTCGCCGATTCGGCCACGCCCCCCACGCCGGCATGGACGAGCGCGAGTGACTACCAGACGATGTCCTGGTCCTCGACGACGCCGGGCAGCCGGTCGATCACGTAGGTACGCCCGTCGACGTCGATCTCCCCGCTGAAGTGCCCCATCGGCTGGATGAACAGACTGCGCAGCACCTTGAGGTCGATGCGCTCGTCATGCGCCGCCAGCGGGTCGAACCGAAGCCGGACACTGCCGTCCACGGTGGTCACGGTCCACGGCTTCATCACGTCGTCCCGGTCGAACTCGAAGCGAGCCCGCGCATCGACGGGGGTGGGGCGTCCGTCGATCCAGACTGCGTTCTCCCGGACTCGATCACCGAGGCCTGAGAAGTTCTCGACGAGGTTCAGTCCGATGACACTGCCGTCGGCCAGGCGGCCAGTCGCGAAGGCCCACCGCCAGTACGTGTTCCGGGGCAGCAGGCCCTTGGTGTAGTCGTACCCACCGAACCCACCGTCCAGGCTGAGCGTTCGGGTTTCCGCGCCGTCACCTCGGACGACCAGCCGGCCCGAGGTTGGCAGGCACGAGGTCTTGGCGGTGACGGAGATCGCCGAGCCGCGGGCATGCTCGATCTCCGAGATCGCCGACAGACCGGTGCCCTCCGCCCGAAGGGTCAGGTCACAATCGACCCACTCCCGCGAGCGACCCGGCCACGACACGAAGGACCGCCCCAGCGACACGCGGACCCGGACCTCGTCCCCGGACCGTTCCACCGAGTACCGGGTCGCCGGCAGCCGATAGGTGGCGCGAAGCCCGTCACCTGGCGCGTCGTTCACCGCGGCCAAGGCGAACTTCCGGCTGGAGTTGACGACCTGAACGCCGGTCCGCAGGTCGGTCACCATGATGAAGCCGGTACCTGTCAGCGCACCGTTGGCCAGAGCCACCGCGACGGAGACATCGGACGTCGCGGCGAACACGTAGACCCACGACTTCTCCCGGATCCGACGATCGATGATGCTCAGTGGATCTGACCCGCCGAGCCGTCGCGTGGCCGCCAAGCCGTGTTGCGATGCGCTTGCGATGACGCCCTCGTAGCCGCCGTAGAGGGGTTCGCCATCAGGGGAGATCGGGCCGACCGGGACGGGAGCCAAAGGATCGACGGACAAGCCGGTTTCGCGCGCTGAATTCCCCATGGCCGCACCGTACGCACGGTCTGGCGGTGGGTTGCATGGGGGTCACGACGTCGGCGGGGTCCACCTGACGTCCAGCGGGCGGCAACTCGACGACGAACCGGCGATGCCAGTGCCACACGATCACTCGCGCGCCTGCGTCGATCACCCGCGTGCATGCGTCGACCGCAGGGCTGGCGACCTGCCTCGTCTGTGCCCTGAGCCGGTGACTTCGTTCCGGGAGCGGCACGCTGGCCGCGCGCGCTGGGTCGAGGTCGACCGAACGGTGCTTTCTGGCCGGGGGTGCGGTACCCTGACCGGCAATGTCGAACGTGCGCCTGCTTCTTGTCAGCCGCGGCGGGGCCTGATTCCAGACCGGCTCCCCTGCCGCGGGTGATCCGCATGCCGGTCGGTGACCTTCGAGTCCCGCCCCATCGACCGCCCCAGGAGCCCTTCGCATGAACCCCGACACCGCCGGCTCGTATGCCGAGCGCACCGCCCAGCAAGCCTCCCCGATGCCGATCCATCGCTATCGACCTTTCACCCCGATCGACCTGCCCGACCGTACGTGGCCGACGAAGGTCATCACCAAGGCGCCGCGCTGGTGCGCGGTCGACCTGCGCGACGGCAACCAGGCCCTCATCGACCCGATGAACGCCGAACGCAAGCTGCGGATGTTCACCCTGCTGGTCAAGATGGGCTACAAGGACATCGAGATCGG
>JBIOVW010000064.1:0-5546 GCA_044867945.1 Nakamurella sp.
CATCGCCCCGGCGAACACCTCACCGGTGGTGCCGTCGATGCTGATCTCATCGCCCTCGTTGATGGTCGTCGAGCCAAGGGTCAGGCGCTTGGCGACCACGTCGATGTCCAGCTCCTCGGCGCCGCACACGCAGGTCTTGCCCATGCCGCGGGCGACCACCGCGGCGTGCGAGGTCTTGCCGCCGCGGGCGGTGAGGATGCCGTTGGCCGCGATCATGCCGCCCAGGTCGTCGGGGTTGGTCTCCCGCCGGACGAGCACGACCTGTTCACCGCGGGCCGCCCACTCCTGCGCGGTCGGCGAGTCGAACACCGCGCGACCCACCGCCGCGCCCGGCGAGGCCGCCATGCCCCTGGTCAGCAGCACCCGGTCGGCGGTCCGGTCGAACTGCGGGAACATCAGCAGGGCCAGCTGGGCACCCGTCACCCGGGCCAGCGCCTCGTCCTTGGTGATCAGGTTCTCGTCGACCAGGTGGGCGGCGATCCGGAACGCGGCTGCCGGGGTGCGCTTGCCGACCCGGGTCTGCAGCATCCACAGCTTGCCGCGTTCGATGGTGAACTCGATGTCGCACAGATCCCGGTAGTGCGTCTCCAGCCGTCGCATCACCCGCAGCAGCTGCTTGTGCGAATCGGGGTCCAACTTCTTCAGGTCGTCGAGCGAGAGCGTGTTGCGGATGCCCGAGACGACGTCCTCACCCTGGGCGTTGGCCAGATAGTCGCCGTAGGCGCCGGCCTGGCCGGTGGCCGGGTCACGGGTGAAGGCCACCCCAGTGCCGCTGGTCTCGCCCAGGTTGCCGAAGACCATCGTGCAGATGTTGACGGCGGTGCCCAGGTCCTGCGAAATTCGTTCCCGGCGCCGGTACAGCCGGGCCCGTTCGGTGTTCCAGGAGTTGAAGACGGCCCGGATGGCCATGTCCAGCTGTTCCCGAGGGTGCTGCGGGAACTCCGTGCCGGACTGCTCCAGGATGAAGCCCTTGTATTCGGTGACCAGCCCCTTGAGGTCGTCGACGCCCAGATCGAGATCGCTGGTCACGCCCTTGGCGGCCTTGGCCTTGTCCAGGGCGTCGGCGAAGACGTCGCCGGCAATGTCCAGCACGGTCTTGCCGAACATCTGCAGCAGCCGACGGTAGGAATCCCAGGCGAACCGCTCGTCGCCGGATTCCTCGGCCATCCCTTTGACGCTCGCGTCGTTGAGACCGATGTTCAGGACGGTCTCCATCATCCCGGGCATGGAGAACTTGGCACCCGACCGGACGCTGACCAGCAGCGGGTCGTGCCGGTCACCGAGGCGGCGGCCGGTCTTGTCCTCCAGGTGCCGCAGCGACATGGTCACCTGTACCCGCAGGTCGCCCGGCTCGCTGCCGAGCGCCAGGTACTCGCGGCAGGCCTCGGTGGTGATGGTGAAACCGGGTGGTACCGGCAGGCCGAGCTTGGTCATCTCGGCCAGGTTGGCGCCCTTGCCGCCGAGCAGGTCCTTCTGGTCCTTGTCGCCCTCGGTGAAGTCGTACACATACTTGGTCATCGGCGGTCTCCTCAGACTGATGTCGCTGCTGCCGCGTCCTGCTGTGCGAGCCCGATGGCGACATCGATGATCATGTCCTCCTGGCCGCCGACATAACCAGCTTCACCGACCTTCTGGAGGACTTCGTGAGCAGACACACCGTAACGGTCGGCCGCCCGCTCGGCATGCAAGAGGAAGGAATTGTAAACGCCGTAGCGCCCTTGAACGATTGAGGCGCGGTCGGCGACCGGCAGCCGGGTGATCATCGGCTTGAGCACCTCCTCGGCCACGTCCAGCACCTTGGCCGCGTCCACCCCGGTCGGAATGCCCATGACGTCGAACACCGTGGCCAGGATCTCGGTGGGCGAGTTGCCCGCACCCGCGCCCAGCGCGCACAGGGTGCCGTCGATCTGCCGGGCGCCGTTCTCGTAGGCGACGATCGAGTTGGCCACGCCGAGCGACAGGTTCTGGTGGCCGTGGAAGCCGACCTGGGCGTCGTCACCCAGCTCGGCGACCAGCGCCTGCACCCGGTCGCGGACCATGTCCGGCAGCAGCGCGCCGGCCGAGTCGACCACGTACACGCACTGGCAGCCGGCGTCGGCCATGATCCGCGCCTGCCTGGCCAGCTCGACCGGCCCGATCCGGTGCGAGAGCATCAGGAAGCCAACGGTTTCCATGCCCAGCTCGCGGGCGGCGGTGAAGTGCTCGACGGACACGTCGGCCTCGGTGCAGTGCGTGGCGACGCGGGCGATCTGCGCGCCGGCGCCGTGCACCTCCTTGAGGTCGTGCACCGTGCCCAGGCCGGGCAGCACCAGCACCGCGATCTTCGCCTTTTTCACGCTCCGGACGGCGGCCGCGACCAACTCCGCATCGCTGCAGCGGCCGAAGCCGTAGTTGAACGACGAGCCGGCCAGGCCGTCGCCGTGGGTGACCTCGATGACGGGCACCCCGGCCGCGTCCAGTGCGGAGGTGACAGCCGTAACCTCAGAGGTGGTGAACTGATGCCGGACGGCGTGGCTGCCGTCGCGCAGGGTGCTGTCGGTCAGCCGGACGAACGGCTTGACCTGGATGGACTGGGTGTCCTCGGGGTTCTGAGTCTGGTGCTTCACTTGGTCACAACCTTCACAGTCTTCGCTTCGGTGATCAGCTCGCCGGCGCGCACCGCGGCGGCCGTCATGATGTCCAGGTTCCCGGCCCATTCGGGCAGGTAGTCGCCGTTCCCCCGGACCTCCAGGAAGACCGCGACCCGGCCGTTGCCGTGCCAGAGTGGGTTCGGGTCGTCGAACTGCGGGTCGCTGCGCAGCGTGTAGCCCGGCACGTACCGCTGCACGGTCGCCGCCATCTGATGGATCGACTCGTTGATCGCGTCCTTGTCGGCGTCCGGCCCGATCGCGCAGAACACGGTGTCCCGCATGATCATCGGCGGCGTCACCGGGTTCAGGATGATGATCGCCTTGCCCTTGGCGGCGCCGCCGACCGCCTCGATGGCGTGCGAGGTGGTCTCGGTGAACTCGTCGATATTGGCCCGGGTGCCGGGGCCGGCGGACCGGGAGGCGATCGACGCGACGATCTCCGCGTAGGGCACCGGGGTCACCCGGGACACGGCGTTCACCATCGGGATGGTGGCCTGGCCACCGCAGGTGATCATGTTGACGTTGGGTGCCTCGGCGTGCACATCGAGGTTGACCGCCGGGCAGACGAACGGTCCGATCGCCGCGGGCGTCAGGTCGATGGCGGTGATCCCGGCCGCGTCGTATCGGTCGGCGTTGGCCAGGTGGGCCTTGGCCGAGGTCGCCTCGAACACCAGGTCCGGCACGTCCTGCTGCAGCAGCCAGTCCACGCCGCCGGCACTCGCCTCGACCCCGAGCGAACGGGCGCGGGCCAAGCCGTCGGAGGCCGGGTCGACGCCGATCATGTATTTCACATCGATGAGTTCCGAGCGCAGCAGCTTGACGAGCAGGTCGGTTCCGATATTGCCGGGGCCGACGATCGCCGCCGTGGCCCGGCCACCGGTGCGGGCCGGCGCCTTGGTAGGGATGGTGCTGGTCATCAGGGTCTCCTGTCCTACCGGACGACGTCCGGGTCGGGGTCGGAAGTGACATGAAAGCCGAAGCGCACTGCCTGGGTGCGGGTCCGTTCGGCGATTGTGGCGGCGAACGGGACGTTCCATCTGGAGGAAGGCTGTACTGATCATTGCTGTACTGATCATTGCTGTACTGATCAGTGCTGCTCGGGTCATTGCACTGTGCCCTGGAGCACACGCATCATCAACCGATGCGTACCGGTGAGCGGAACACTCATGATTCGGTGATCGGCCGGGCAGCCGCGTTGCTGTCCGCGTACGACTCGCGCCACCTGGCCATCGGTGTATCCGAACTATCCCGCCGGTCCGGCCTGGCCAAGACCACCACGGCCCGACTGGCGGCCGAACTCGCCGAGCACGGCTTCCTGGAGCGGACCGAGGGCAGCGACTACAAGCTGGGCAGCCGCATCTTCGAGCTGGGCTCGCTGGCGTCCCGGCAGCGCAAGCTGCGAGAGGTGGCCCTTCCGTACATGGCCGACCTGCGACAGGTCAGCAAGCAGACCGTGCACCTGGCCGTGCTGGTCGGCACCGAAGTCATGTACGTGGAGATCGTGCGCAGCCGGGACGCCCCCCGGATGCCGTCCGAGGTCGGCGGCCGGCTGCCCGCCCACGCTTCCGGAGTCGGCAAGGCGATGCTCGCCTTCTCCCCCGAACCGGTGGTCCAGGCCGTACTTGACTCCGGATTGCCCGCCGTCGGTCCGCGCACCATCACCGCGCCCGGCCTGCTGCTGCGGGAGCTTCGCCGGATCCGGGAGCTGGGCATCGCCTACGAGAGCGAGGAGTCCGGGCACGGCGTCGGTTGCGCGGCCAGCCCGATCCTCGGGCCGGACGGACAGGTGGTCGCGGCCATGTCCATCTCGGGGTGGAGCGGCAAACTCGACCTGCGCCGGGTCGGCCCGGCGGTGAAAACCGCGGCCCTGGCCCTGAGTCGGGACCTGGCCGTCCGCGGGCCGGCGGCCCGTCCGGCATGGTCCAATCCGGGCTGACCGGCGCCCGACGGGATCGCGATGCCGGGTTGAGCCGTGCCCGGGGCACGCGGTCATGGGATTCGCTTCTTCGCCAGGTGGGTGATGGCGTCGGCGACGACATCGGCCGCCTCCTGAGCCGAGAGTCCGGCCGCCTGCAGCGAGTTGAATGTCGCCGGGTGCACCAGTCCGGCCGTCGCCCTCGTCAGGACCTCGTCCTGGGTGCCGGCAAGAGCTTCGGCATACAGCGCCTGAATGGACCGCCAGTAGTCCGCCTGGGCCCGCGCCAGGGCCGGGACCTCGGTGAGCTCCGCACCGAGCAGCTCGAACCAGCGTCGCGTGCGGTCGTAGAACTCGAACATCGCCGCCGTCAGGTCCCGGATGCGGTCGTCCAGCGACGTCGAACCGGTGAAGATGTTCCGGTTCGGTACCTGGATGCGTGTGATCAGCCGTTCCACCACGGCCTCCAGGAGAAGATCCGGCGTGGCGAAGTGATTGGTGACGGTCGCCGGTGACACGTCCGCAACCCGGGCCACCTCCGTCATGGTCGTGCCCCGATCGCCGCGCTCCCCGAATACCTCCAAGGCCGCGTCGACGATGCGCGCGCGGGTCTGCGCGAACTGTTCGGCTCGCCGCCCCATCGAGTACGCCCGCGGTGACATTGACAGTCCAATCAATTGGGTGAATCATTCAGTCAATCAAATTGTACCCGGCTGGAGGAAGCCATGACGCGTGAACACGCAGCATCCGGCAGCACTGTCATCACCCGGCTCGGCCCCCTGCGCGTCGGGACGACCGGTGCCGGCCCGACGGCGCTGCTCTGGCACAGCCTGTTCGTGGACTCCACCACCTGGGCCCGGGTCGAGCCGGGACTCGCGAACCACCGCCGGCTGATCCTGGTCGACGGCCCCTGCCACGGGACCAACCCGCCGGCCCGCGGCCCCCTCACCTCGGACGATTGCGTCGGCGCGGCCGTCGTCGTGCTGGATCACTTCGGCGTT
>JBIOVW010000065.1:0-8629 GCA_044867945.1 Nakamurella sp.
GCTGATGGCCGCCCGACGGCGGGGTACCACCGGGATCGCGTTCCTGCTCGACACCGCCGGCTGGACGGCCGGGCGCGGCACGGCGGGGCACGGGTCCACCCGGGCGGGCCCCATCGGCGATCCCGCCGTGGCGGGGCTGCTGCAGTCCGCCGGTTGGCGGGTCGTCCCGGTCCGTCGCGGCGACAACCTCGCCCAGGCCTGGAGCCTGGCCTGCCAGGGGACTTCCGCACTGGTCGTCGGGCCGCCCCGACCGGTATCGATGCCGGTGACGGGGTGAGACGGCGATGACGACCATGTCGCCGCCCCGGGACCGCCGGGGTCCGGCGCTGCAGCCGCCACCCGTGCCAGGGGCGCGGCCCGCCCGGCCGCCGGTCCGCACCGTCCCCACCCACGCCGTCCCGGCCCTGCTCGGAGCCCTGTCCGTGCTCGGCGGCACTCTGGCGATCCCCCCGATGATCAGCGGAGGGGACTGGTTCTGGGCGACCGCCGAGGTCGTCATGGTGATCTGGCTGGTCGGTGTCGGCGCCCGCCTGGCCCGGGTACCGGACGCCGGCGTGGTGGCGATGCAGCTGGTCGCGGCGTCGATCGCGCTGACGGCCCTGTTCACCGTTCGCGGCTATGGCGGTGTGATCCCGAACGGCGCCGCGCTGCAGGAGGCCGGTGACCTGCTGACGGGGGCGTGGACGCAGATCCGGACCACGGTCTCCCCCGCCCCGTCGTCCAGGGAACTGTCCTTCCTCATCTGCGTGTCGGTGTCGGCGACCGCGCTCATCGTCGACATGCTCATCACCTGGTGTCGTGCACCGGCCCTTGTCGCGCTGCCACTGCTCTGCCTGTACGCAGTGCCCGCATCGATCGACATGTCGCAGCTGCCCTGGTCGGCCTTCGCCGCGCCGGCCGTGCTGTACGCCATGCTGCTGGTGGTCTCGGGGTTGTCCGGTCGCCGGGTCGGCGCCGGAGTCGGCGTCGCCCAGGTTGCGTCCGGTTTCGTGCTGGCCTGCGTGGCCACGGTCGTCGCCCTGCTGGTCGCGGACTCGGTGACCGGCATCGGCACCGCCGGACGCCTCCCGCGGACCAACTCGGGCGCAAGCGCCGGAATCGGTCTCTCGCCCTTCACCTCCCTGCGGGGCAACCTCGAGCAGAGCGAGCCGGTAGCCCTGCTCCGGGTCAGTGGCCTGCCCCGGCCGGCCTACCTGCGCACGGTGGGCCTGCAGAAGTGGACGCCGAACGAGGGATTCTCGATCGACCAGCTCGAGGACGGCCCGCTGCCGGAGCAACCGATCGCCGTAGGTCAGACGCAGGTGACGGTGAGCCCGTTGGCGTACCTGGATCAGTTCCTGCCGATCTACAACGGGATCGATTCTGTCGGCCGCGTCGACCCGGGCTGGTCCTTCGACTCCGCGCTCGAATCGGTGCACCGGACCGATCGGATCAGCCCCGCCCCCTACCAGGTGACGGCGAACTTCACCCAACCGTCGGCCGACGAGTTGCGGGCCGACACGGCGACGGCCGGCGGTGAGCTGCTGGACACCGGCGACCTGCGGCCCGAGGTGGTCGCCCGGGCCGTCGAGGTCACGGCGGGTGCCACGACCGCGTTCGACAAGGCGGACCGGCTCCGGGCCTACTTCACCGACCGGGCCGCCAACGGCTTCAGCTATTCACTGAACGTGCCGGTCGGCGACAGCGGGGACCAGCTGGTCGACTTCCTCACCCTCAAACAGGGCTACTGCGAGCAGTACGCCACCGCGATGGCGGTCATGCTGCGGGCGGTCGGCGTGCCGGCCCGGGTCGCCGTCGGCTTCACCCAGGGGGTGCCCGACGCCAACGGCGACTACGTCATCAGCAGTCACGACGCCCACTCCTGGGTGGAGGTGCCGTTCGACAACGCCGGATGGGTCGAGTTCGACCCCACTCCGCTCGGCAACGGCCAGGGCGGGCAGCAGGGATACACCGGCGGCGCCGGTTCGGCCAGCACCGCCGCGACCACCAGCGCTGCCCCGGAAACCATCCCGACGGCCGGCGAGGACGAACTCGGCGAGGAGGAGATCCCAACCGGCGGGGCGAACGCCACATCCGCCCCGGCCGGCCAGGCGGCGGCCGGTGACGACTCGATCGTGCCGACCGGCGTCTTGTGGGCGCTGGGCATCCTGGCCGTGTTGGCCGCCCTGATCGCCGGGCCGACCGTGGTGCGGCGTCGTCGTCGGGTCGGCCGATTGGCCGTGGCGGACGAGGGCGGGCCGGACGCGGCCGCCGCCGCCTGGCGGGAGATCGAGGACCTGGCCATCGACCACGCCATCGCGTTCGACCCGGCGCAGTCCGCCCGGGCCTGCGCGAACCGGCTGGCCAAGGCCGCGCACCTGAACGAGACCGGGCGTGCCCAGCTGCGCGAGCTCGTGGCGGCCGCCGAACGCGGCTGGTATTCCGACGCCGCTCCGCCGGCCGCTGCCGGTGCAGCGCACCCCGCGGCTCCGGGAGCGGTCGCGGCGGGCGAAGCGGGCGCGGCGGGCTCCGTCGCGACCGGTGTCGGGCGGGGTGGGCATCTGGGCGACGCCGCCCGCACGCTGGCCGTCGAGCTCGGACACGCCGCGCCGCTGTCCCTGCTCGATCGCCTCGTGCCACGATCGGTGCGGCCGGCGTGGTGGCGCGGCTGACCCGGCTGGGCTGACCGGCCTAGCTGATCAAAATCGCGCTGAATCGGGCATATCTGGCGCAGGTTTCGGAGTTGATCAGCGGAGCCGCGTCCGCCGGCCGTCAACGCCGTGCCGCGCTGATCGAAAGCTCACCGAACCGGACGAAACGCCCGCCATAGTGTGCTTTGGAACGGCGGACGGGCCCCTGGGGGCCGTCTCCTCAGCTTGAAACGGCTTCGACGGCTCGGCCGGCACAGGCGGGCCCGGCGAGATCCACCTGGGCAGCCTTCTTCGACTGCTGAGGTGGATGTGGGGGCCATGCCGCGTTACGTCCTATATCCGCTGTCCGGCAACAGGCCCGGGGGACCCGCGCTGATCCAACAACCACTTTCGCGCCGGATTCGTCCGGTTCGGTGAATCTTTGATCAGCGCGGTGCGGTCTCGGTGCTGGTCGAGCGCGACCCCGGTTTCAACCTGATGGGGCGGACCCGCCCGGGGCGGCCCGCCGTTCAGTCGAACCCCACTGGGTCGAAATGTCCGATAGCTCCCGCCTTGGTGGGCAGCGTCTTGGTGCCAGGCTGATCAACTTGGCGAAACCGTGCCCGATTTGCCCTCGGCGCCGCGTTGATCAGCCCGACTGCTATCCGCCACACCCACCCCACACGACGGGACGGCTTCGCCGGGTTCACTCCGAGGGGACGGATCCGCCAGGGGCCTACCCATCGTTCAGACGAATCCAAAGGTGACCGTTACGTCCGAAACGCCCCGCCGGGGGCACCGCGTTCTGTCCGGTCACCTTTGGTTTCGACTGATCAGCGTGGGGTGCCACAGGCCATACCAGACCGCACGTATCGGACGTAACTGTCACCTTTTGTGTCGACAGATCAGCGAACCCCTCTCGGCTGCCTGTGCGGGCATGCAACAACGCCACGGCCCCACTTGGGCCGCGGCGTGGGCGGATCTCTTACTGGTTGGGGTCGTCGAAGCGCCGGCGGAAGCGCTCTTCCATCCGGTTGCCCAGGGAGGGACCGGACTTGCTCGCACCCTTGTCCATGCCCTTGGCGGCACGGGCACCCGGCTGTCCGAACACGAACAGTCCGACCGCGCCCACCATGGTCAGGAATCCGATAACGCTGACAATGACGCCGACCGCCAGGAGACTCTGGGTTGCGATCACGCCGACAACCAACGCGACGAGACCGGCAACGAACAGGCACCCGGCAACGATCGGGCGGCGACGCCGGATACGACTCACGTTGACGCTTGTCGCGAACTTCGGGTCGTCCTCGTAGAGCGCGCGCTCGATCTCGTCTAGCATCCGCTGTTCGTGCTCGGAGAGCGGCATAGGTCCCTCCTCCGGCACCTGGCCACCATGAAGTGTGGTCACATCCTACGGCCGCCAACCGACGACCTGACACCAGGATACGAGCACTGCGGGCAGACCACTAGCGGGCTGCGCAATCTCCCACGCCAATCATGCTGATGTGATGAGAGTCACCCTGCTGGACCGTGCATGTCGTCACTCTTCGCCGACGGTGTCCGGTCGCCGGGCCACGACGTGCAGGTCGGCGGCAATTCGGTGCAGGTCGGGGTGGTCGGCGGCCGCCGCCTCCAGGGCTGCCAGTTCGGCCTCCCCACCAGGTGCGGCCTGGAGGGCCGCCCCCGACACCAGGCCGGTGAGCACCCCGACGCCGGTGACGGACTCCACGGCGAGGCCAGCCCCCTCCACGAGCGAGCGCACCTGCTGCTCGTCGAATCGGCGACGCACCGGGTCGGCCTGGCCGAACCGCCCGTCGGGATCGACCAGCATCTCGCGGGCCTGCTCGAAGCGGCCCACCACGGTCTGCCCGAGCACCGCCCCGATCCGACCGGCCACCAGCACGGACACGAACCCGCCCGGCCGCACCGCGCCGGTCAGCCCGCGAAGCACGGCCGCCTGGTCGTCGACCTCCTCGAGCAGGTGGTGGCAGACCACCAGGTCGGCATCGGACGCCGGCGCCACGACGTCAAGCCGGTCGGCGTCGGCCTGGACCCCGGTCACCCGGTCGGCGACGCCGGCGTCCTCGGCGCGGCGATGCAGGATCGCCAACGCGTTGACAGAGGAGTCAACCACCTTGACCGAACAGCCGAGCAGGGCCAGCGGCACCGCCCTGGTGCCGCTTCCCCCGCCGACGTCGAGCACTCGGATCGGCGCCGACTGCGTGGTCGGCCGCGAGCGCGCGGCGGCCTCGGCGAGCCCGGCCAGGGATCGATCGACCGGATCGCCGGACGTCACCCGCTGCTCCACCATGCGTCTCCTCAGTACCGACCCAACGCCGACCCGGCTCGATGGCGGCCTCGCAAGCTCGGCCGGCTCCGACTCGCAGCGTATCGGCGCGCGCCCTGGATGCCGGGGATGAACCCCCGTGGCCGGTACGGTTGGCCGGTGCTGGTTGCCAGTGTGTTGAGCCTCAAAGGCGGGGTCGGGAAGACCACTGTCACCCTGGGACTGGCCTCCGCGGCCCTGCACCGCGGACTGGACACGCTCCTGGTCGACCTGGATCCGCAGATCAACGCGACCGCGACGGTCGCGCCGGACCTGAACGGGGCCGTCGACGGCGCTCCGCGATGGTCCGTCGCGGAAGTCCTGGACGATCCGTCCGTGAAGGTGATCGGCAAGGCCGTCCGGGAGTCGGCCTGGGGCAAGCAGCTCCGGGTACTACCGGGCAGCGAACGGACCGAGAACCACAACCATCCGGATCCGGGCTCCAAGAAGCTGTTCCGGCTGTCCACCGCCCTGCAGAAGGTCAAGCCGCAGCCGGAGTTGGTCCTCGTCGACTGCCCGCCGTCGCTGGGTCAGCTGACCCGCAGCGCCCTGACCGCGGCCGACCGCGCGGTCCTGGTCACCGAGCCCTCGCTGTTCGCGGTGACCGGCGTGCAGCGGGCGCTCGAAGCGGTGCAGACCGAACGGAATGCGCACCGGCCAGGGCTGCAGCCGTTGGGTGTGGTGATCAACCGGTTCCGCCCGCGAGTCACCGAGCAGGAGTATCGCCTGGCGGAGTTGCGCGACCTGTTCGGCCCGCTGGTGCTTAGCCCGGTGCTCCCGGACCGGTCCGCCGTCCAGCAGGCCCAGGGGGCCGCGGTGCCGATCCACCAGTGGCCGACCGCCGGAGCACGGGAGATCGCGCACAGCTTCGACACGCTGCTGGACCGGCTGTTGCGCGCGGGCAAGCAACGATCCCGGCGGTAGGACCCGCACCCGGCCTCATCGATCGCGCGCGGGCGCCGTGCCGATGCTGTCGCCGATGCTGTCGCCGACCAACGACAGGAACACGGCGACCTGGCGCACAAGGTCGTCGGCCTCGCGAGCGGTGACGCCCGCGGGCAGACCAGCCTGGACGGCCTGACGCTTGGCCGAGCCGGCCGCGAAAAAGGCCGCCCACTCGTCGAACTCGGGCGCGACCCGCGACATCAGGGTCCAGGCGCTGCCCCGTCGACCCCGGGTCGGCCGCGCCCGGGCGGCCAGCACCGCCGCCGCGGCACGCAGAGCAGCCAGATGGGCGATGGCGTACCGGTCGGCCGGATCGCCGGTCGCGCAGGCCCGACCGAGGCCGAGGGAGGCATCGGTCAGCAGATCCCGGGCCGCCTGCGGGACCGGAGCCGTCCGAGCGACTTTGCGCGGCGCCGGGTCCCGGCCCGACCGGCCGGCGCCCCCACCTCCGCCCGGACCGATGCCGCCGACGCGACCTCCGATGTCTCCGGCGGCCGCCGCGTCCAATTCCATTCCCGTCGACATGCCACATTCCCTCCCGCGCCCGGCCATCGCCGCGGACCGGTCGAACAGGGCCGGTCGACCCGCTCGGTCGACGTCGGGCATCCCGTCCCGCCGCACCCGCGAATGCGCCCGGCGCCCGGTCCGGGCCTGCATGATCGTCGGCATCGCTGCGTCTCCCGCCTGTCCCGGTCTTCGAACTCACGTTCTATCGTACGCCTGTTCGGTTGCTGCGTCCAGACCTACCTGATCGCCGCCGCGCCACTGTCGGGCGGATGCCTGCGTGGTGTGATGGGCCCATGTCGATTCCCGCCGCCCACGGCCGGCCCGACGCCCAGGACCGGCCCGACGCCCAGGACCGGCTCGAGGTCCATCGGCTCGACGCGGCGACCTTCCGGGCTCGGCTTCGGGAGCTGATCGGCATCTACCTCACGGCGATGCAGTACCCCGCCGAGCTCGCCGCCGCCCGTTCCGTGCTCTGGGAGGAACACAGCCGGCGGGAGGGTTTCGACTGTGTCGTCGGCATCGACGGGGACGACCGCGTGCACGGACTGGCCTACGGTTACCGCGGCGCCCCCGGCCAGTGGTGGTACTCGGAGGTGCGCCGGGGCGCGCCGGCGGCCGCGCTGTCCCAACTGTCCGACTTCTTCGAGCTCACCGAACTGCACGTGCATCCGGCCTGGCAGGGTCACCGGCTCGGGGAGACGCTGATCCGTCGGCTGGCCGACGGGCGGCCGGAAAGACACATGCTGCTGTCGACCCCCGAGGGCGAGAACCGGGCGTGGCGGCTGTACCGGCGGCTCGGCTTCGGGGACGTGCTGCGGCACTACCGGTTCACCGGGGACCCCCGCCCGTTCGGGGTGCTCGGGCGCGAGCTGCCGCTTCCCCCGCCGACCTGAACTACTCGCCGAGCCGCCGATCAGAGCAGCGCGAGCCGCCGACCGAGGACGTCCAGGCCCATCGGCCCCATGTTCAGCGCGGCGGTGTGGAAGGCGCGCAGATCGAACGCGTCGCCGTGCCGGCGTCGTGCCGCGTCCCGACCGGCCAACCACACCCGCTCACCGACCTTGTAGCCGGGCGCCTGACCGGGCCAGCCCAGATACCGGTCGATCTCGTACCGGCAGTGCGCGGGGTCGGTGACCGTGCGGGTGATCAGGAACTCCAGGCCCAGCTCCGGCGTCCAGCGCTCCCCCTCGTGGAATCCGGTGCCGGCCGGAATGGGCAGTTCCAGGTGCATGCCGATGTCCACGATCACCCGGGCGGCGCGAAAGAGCTGCGAGTCCAGCAGACCGAGCAGCCGCCCGTCGTCGGCAAGGTACCCGAGCTCGCGGACCAGTCGCTCCGCGTACAGCGCCCACCCCTCGGCGTGCGCCGAATAGTCGGCCAGCAGTCGCTGGAAGTCGTTGAGACTGTCCCGCCGGAACACCGAGGTGGCGATCTGCAGGTGATGGCCGGGCACCCCCTCGTGGTAGACGATGCTGGCCTCGCGCCAGGTGGTGAACACCTCGCGGCCCGGTTCGACGCCCCACCACATGCGACCCGGTCGACTGAAGTCGTCACTGGGGCCGGTGTAGTAGGCACCCACGATGCCGCCCGGCGGGGCGATGAGGCATTCGAGCCGGCGAATGGGGTCCGGGATGTCGAAGTGACTGCCGCCGAGTTCGGAGATCGCCCGGTCCGACAGGTCCTGCATCCAGGCCTGCAGCGCGTGCACACCTGCCAGCTGGTGGGCCGGGTCGCGGTCCAACGCGGCGGCCGCTCCGGCGGGCCCGTCACCCGGGGCGATCCGCTCGGCGACCGTGCGCAGCTCGGCCTCGATCGACAGGAACTCCGACCAGCCCCACCGATAGGTCTCCTCAAGGTCGATGACCGCGCCGAGGAAGTCCCGCGAGGCCAGCTCGTAGCGTTCCAGGCCGACCGGGTCCTTCTCCGGTGCCCGTGGCCGCAGGTCGGTGCGCAGGAAGTCGGCAAGGTCGCCGTACGCCTCGTCGGCAGCCGTCGCCGCCGCGGCCAGGTCGTGCACCAGCGCGTCGGGAAGACCGGAGTCGCCCTGGGACAGTCGGCCGGCGAGCCCGGCGAAGAACCCCGCCTCCGGGGTGCGGCCCGAGTAGACGTCGCACTGCTCGGCGCAGCGATCGACCTGGCGGACGGCGGCGACCTTGCCGACTTCCTGCGCACCGACCTGCGGCCACGGGCACCGGAGAAGGACCCGGTCGGCCTGGAACGCTACGAGCTGGCCTCGCGGGAC
>JBIOVW010000066.1:0-2584 GCA_044867945.1 Nakamurella sp.
CGGCCTGTACCGCCGTGTACGGGTCGTTCACCGCCGGTGACAGTGCCTTGCAGGCCATGTCGACGAGTTGCCGGATCCCCAGCGCGGCGTCCTGTTCGAGGGTTCGTTCGAAGCCGATCCGGACCGCGTGATCCAGTTCGGACCGAGCGACCGCCGAGTCCACGGCCGGAAGGTCGGCGGTCACCGTCCACGCCCAGCCGAGCAGGGTGCCCGCGACGACATGTTCCCCCACCCGCACGCGTAGCCGGATCACCAGCTGATGCCGGCGGGCCCAGTCCAGCAGGGGGTCGGGGCGCACGGCCTGCAGGTAGCCCGAGCGGGCGGCCGGAATGGCGACCGCCCAGGCAGGCGGGGTCGGTGCGGGTTCCTCGACGATGCCGCCGAGCCGGCGGCGGACGACGGCCAGCGTGTCCTTCTCCACCCGGGCGCCGATGGCATCGACCTGGATCGAGTGCGCGAGGTGGTCGGCGAAGTACACCACCATCGCCATGCTGGCGAACAGCAGCACTATCGCGCCGCTGACCGCCAGCCGCGGGAACTGCTCGACCCGCGCACCGGCGGCCAGGCCGACCGTGTACAGGCCGGCTGAGGAGTACACGAACGTCGCCACGAACACGCTCAAGACGATCTGGTTTGCCCGGTCGCGAAGGAATTTGCGCAGCAGTCGGGGCGAGAACTGGGTGGTTGACAGTTGCAGGGCGACCACGGTGAGGCCCAGGACCAGCGCGATGACCGTCACGACGGTGCCGGCGATGATGGTCAACAAGGCTCGGGCATCGTCCGCCGTTCCCTGGAACGCCAACGGCGAACCGGGGGCGACATCGATTTCGGACACCACGAACCCGACCAGCAGCGCGGCCACCGCGCTGAACCCCGGCCACACCCACAGGGAACCGTTCATATACTCCCGGACCCCGCCCCGGTTGACCATCGGGACCTCCTTCGACCTTCACGATCGCGGCCACGGGCCCGAAGGATGCGTGGTTGACGGGGAACCGTTCTCGGCACAGCGCCGTGCCGCCGTGCGACGGTGGTGCCGAGCCGTGATTCACCACACGCTATCCCGCGGAGGAGGCTCGAACTCCACCTGATCGTGGGCGCTCTCGGCGATCTGCCGAGCACGGACGACGTGATGACCGCGAGCGAGAGGTTTGCTGACGTTCCTGCCGACCCGGATGACGAATGACGAGATCTGACCGTCCGGCCGTCCTACCGTGGAACGGTGCGCGAATCCGACGGTGCTCCACGATCCGAGAAACCCGAACCGACCGCACCCGACCCCCCGACGACGGCCGCTCGGCGGCTGGTGGTGTTCTCGCCGCGGAACATCTGGCGGATCGGTCTGGTCGCCCTCGCCGTAGGCGCGTTCGGGCTGTTCGTCCAGTTCGTGATCAGCGACGGCGGGGGAGTGCTGTTCACCGTGCTGATGGCCTGGTTCGGGGCCATCGCCATGGCGCCGGCCGTCGATCGGCTGGCCCGGCACATGCGACGAGGCCTGGCGACGGCGATCGTGATGGGCGGGTTGGTGCTGTTCGTCGTCGTCTTCTTCCTCGCTTTCGGGCGGCTGTTCGCCGATCAACTCGCCGAGCTGATCCGGCAGATCCCGAACCTGATCGACGGGATGCTGGCCTGGATCAACACCACCTTCTCCCAGTCGCTCTCGCGGGACGACATCCTCTCGGCGGTCGACCTGAGCCCGGCCGAGATCACCGGCCTGGCCGCGTCGGTCGGGGTCAACCTGCTCGGTGTCATCGGGTCGTTCGTGGTGGGTGTCTTCAGCCTGTTCACCTTCGGGCTGTTCCTGTTCTACCTGTCCGCCGACATGCCGCGATTCGTCCGTTGGGGCGCCCGGCTGTTTCCCGCCCGCTCGCAGGAGGTGGCCGCCACGGTGTGGACGCTCACCGAGCAGAAGACCGGCGGGTACGTGATGGCCCGGGTGATTCTGGCCGCGATCAACTCGGCCACCACCGGCATCGTGTTCGTCATCATCGGCATGCCCTCCTGGCTGCCGCTGGCCCTGTGGACCGGGATCGTCGCCCAGTTCGTGCCCAACGTGGGCACCTACATCTCGATCGCCCTCCCCGTGCTGGTCGGCCTCACCTCCGACCAGCCGGTCCTGGGCGTCTACGTGCTCATCTGGGGCGTCACCTACCAGCAGGTCGAGAACCTCACCATCGAACCGCGGATCTCCGCCCGTGCGGTCGACCTCCACCCGGCCGTCTCCTTCGGGGCGGCCCTGCTGGGGGCCCAGCTGTTCGGGCTGTCCGGCGCGCTGCTCGGTGTGCCGGTGGCGGCCACGGTCATGGCGATGCTCGAGATCTACAAGCGGCGCTATGAGCTGACCGCGCAGACCGAGGAGCGGGTGGCGGCGCTGGTCGCCCCCAGCACCGACCGCGCCTGGGGTGACCGCGACGAGCGGGACGACGAAGGACCGCCGGCCGCGGCGGCCGCGGCGGCCGGGGCGCCACCGCCGCAGCTGCGGGCCCCGGCGGCGCAGGGAGGCGCGTCCGACGAGGACTCCCACGGCACGCAGCCGGGCTGACCGTTCGCCGGCCGCCGGCCGCCCTGGGGCGGGTCGGGACCG
>JBIOVW010000067.1:0-2333 GCA_044867945.1 Nakamurella sp.
CGAAGTGGTGTCCAGGGTGCACGCCGCTGGGTTCCGGGTGATCAACGCCGCGGTCCAGGTCATCGCGAACACGCCGAAGCTGTCGCCGCGCCGCGAACATGCTCAGCAGGTGCTTTCCCAGGTGGTCGGCGCACCGGTATCGGTCGCCGGAACCACCACCGACGGGCTGGGTCTGACGGGACGCGGCGAGGGCCGGGCGGCCACCGCCACCGCGCTGCTCGGCCCGGCCTGACTCGCGCCCTGCGTCTTCGAAGTTGATCATGACGCTCTGCCGGTGACACGCCGACAACATGCGACGGCACGCCGTTCGTCGGCGGCAGCGCCCCATGATCAACTCCCAGTGGTGGGCAGCTCGTCCTCGACGTACCGCCGACGCACGGCCAGCAGGCCGGCACCGATCTGCACGGCCACGACGCCGCACATCGCCAGCAGCGGCACGTCCCAGGTGCCGGTCACGTCGTACAACAGCCCGAAGCCCAGCGGGCCGACCGAGGCGATCAGGTATCCGACGCACTGGGTGAACGCAGACAGCGACGTCGTCGCCAGCCCGGTGCGGGCCCGGAGCGCGATCAGCGTCAACGCCAACGGGAAGGCGCCGGTGCCGACGCCCATGAGGATCGACCACAGCCAGACCGGGTTCGTCGGCGACGTGATCAACCCGGCGAACGCCAGGAGATAGCAGGTGGCCAGGACGATCACCAGCACAGACGGCCGCCGCGACCGGCCGAGCAGCGGCGGCACCAGCGCGGCCAACGGGATGCCCACCGCGATCGCGATCGACACCTGCGCGGCGGCGGCCGTGTCGGACATGCCGTCCTCGACCAGGATCTCGGCCAGCCACCCGAACACGACGTAGGCGACCATGGATTGGCAGCCGAAGTACAACGCCAGGGCCCAGGCGACCCTCGTGCGCGCCAGCACCCGCAGCGGCAACCGGGTCCCGGCCCCGGCCGAGGCGCCGCCGGATTCTCGGATCAGCAGCAGCCAGGGAATCAGCGCAATGGCCGCGGTCGCCGCCCACAGGCCGATGCCGAGCCGCCAGTCGCCACCCATCGACCGCTGGACGGGCAGGGTCAGCCCGGCGGCCGCGGCGCCGCCGATGGTGAGCAGGGTGGTGTAGGCGGCGGTGATCACCGGGATCCGGTTCGGGAAGTGCAACCGCACCAGGCCCGGCATCAGCACGTTCGCCACCGCGATGCCGGCGAGCGCGAGCAGTGACCCGGCGAACAGGGCCGGCACCCCGGGGACCGCGGCGCGGACCAGTTGACCGATCAGCAGCGCCGTCAACGCGACCACCACGGTGCGGTGCGGACCGATCCGGGCGGCCAAGGCGGGGGCGGCCAGTCCCATGACGGCGAAGGCGATGGTGGGCAGCGAGAGCAGCAGTCCGGTGGTGCTGGCGGGCAGCCCGGTGGCGTCCCGCAATTCGGGGACCACCGCGCCGAGCGCGTTGACCACCGGGCGCAGGTTGATCGCGAGCAGCAGCACGGCGACGGTCACCAGGGCCCGGCCGTGTTGTGTCACCCGCGGCACAGTAGTCGGGCCATGCGATGGCCCGTGCCGACCAGTGCGGGCCTCATGTTTCGAGCAGAGCCGTGGTCAGCATCCCGGCCAGCCAGTGCGCGTAGTCCGTGTGGCTCCAGCCGCACGTGGTGACCAGGGCGTCGAAGGTGGCCTGGGCACACAGGGTCCAGACGATGTCGCGGGCGCGGTCGACGGGCAGTTCCGCGCGCAGGGCACCCATGCCGCTCAGCTTGTCGGCGAGCCGTCCCTGCCCGTGCCGGCGTTGTTCCGCCAGTTGTCGTTGCAGACCGATCAGGACGGGTTCGGAGATCGCGGCCGCGTCGAGCACGCGCAGCAGTGGACCGGTTCTCGACCACAGACCCGGTTGGATGGCCGCGTACAGCTCGATGACCCGCCTCGGGTCGGTTTCGGCGATGACTCGTGCAATGGCGCCACGTTCTTCCACCGGGCGCTCGGCCCGCTCGGCCCCACCGGCGAGTGCAGCCTGCACCGCGGCGGCAAGCAGACCGGCCTTGCCCGGCGCCGCCCGGTAGACCGTCTCCACGGACACCCCGGCCTCGGCGGCGATTAACGGGATGGTGGCACCGGCGTAGCCGCGTCGCACGAAGACCCGGTAGGCCGCGTCGATCACCGCGAGCCGCGTCCGCGCCGCCTTGGCGCGGCGGCCGGTCGCGTCGTATCGACGACGGGACGAATTGTCACTTGCATCAGACATTGATGAGAAGGATACTGTCATGAATATCGGTGAGTCCTCGCGACAGGCCGAGGACCGGCCACCTTGGAGGTTTCGATGACGATGACAGAGCCCG
>JBIOVW010000068.1:0-5945 GCA_044867945.1 Nakamurella sp.
CGGTCCCCTTGCCGAGCTGGGGGAATTCTTTGAGCATCTCGACGTACAGGTGGTTGACTGCCCCACCGACGATCACCTGATAGCGGTGATCTGCCTGCCGCACGACGCCCATGACCTCGGGAAGCGCTTCGACATCCTCGTCAACGACGACCGACGAGTCGTTCAACTCGAAACGCAGACGCGTGGCGCAATGGGACAGACTCCGGATGTTCTCCACGCCACCCACCTGGGCGACGACTCGTGAACCAACCGATACCTTCGCGGACATAACCTCTAGCCTCCTTGCCGAGATTCCTGTGTTGCTCGATGTCCGGGCGTATCCGGTGCGAGCCTGAGCTTGTTGTCGGGACGGATCCCTCTGAACGCGCCGGGTCGGGTGCGTGCAGCCCACCTTCGTCGACCATCGGATGCTTTCGTATAGCTACGATAACAGCCACGCTTGCCCGCGTCTAGCCTCGATTAGAGCTGTTTTCAGACTTCGAGGTCTCGGTCTGATGATGTGGAGGGTACTGATCAGGGCGGCGGGGTCAGCGGTGTCCGCCGTCGGGGCAGTTGGGCGAGCCGCGGCGCTGCTCTCACTGCCGGCCACGTTCCAGAACAGTTCTTACCGGTGGAGCTGGGCTCCTCGCAGTGTCCCGACGGGGATGACTGGGGTCCTTGTGAGCAAACCGGAGGCGGGTCGTCCAGCTCGAGGTCAGGTATGCGGCCCGCTACATCGCGCCGCGGGTGCTGCGGCGTCAGGCTGGGCGTAGTCCTGCGTCGTTCGCGGCCGGTGATCCGGTCGAGGATGCGGCGGCGCGGCGCCCTTTTGTCCGCGGGGCTGCTCCTGTCCGGTGTTGGGTGGCCTCGATGAGTTCGACGTCGGCGGGCTTGAGCCATCGACGCAGGGTGTCGTCGGACCGGTCCGTGACGACCGTCTGTACCGCGTTGAGCGGACAGACGGTGATGAAGTCGGCCAAGCCGATCTTGCTGTGGTCCATCGGGACGACCGCCCGCTCGGCGCGGTGGACTGCTTCGGTCTTGATCTCAGCCTCGGCGAGATCAGCTGCACAGAAACCGATCTCAGTCACACCGGTGACACCCACGAAGGCCAGGTCGAGGCGGAACTGGCGTAGCACGGACATGGTCAGGGGACCGACGAAGCAGCCGCCGCGGGACCGGTATCGGCCACCGAGGACGACCGGCGGTTCGGTCATCCGCTCACAGAGTTCGGCGACCTTGAACGAAGTGGTAAGGATCTTGACGCCGATACGGTTGGCGTGCCCGATCCCCTCGGCTTGGGCCAGCAACTTCGCCAGCTCGTACTGGGTGGTGCCGCCGTCCAGGAAGACCGAATCGCCGTCTCGGATCAGTGCCACACAGCCACGGGCGATCGCCTGCTTTTCCGGCAGGTGCTTGGTCTCGCGGGTGCTGACGTCGACCTCGGCCATCGATCCGCGGGCCACCGCGCCACCATGGGCCCGCACCAGCAGTCCCTGGGCCTCCAGGTCGGTGATGTCCTTGCGGATCGTCGGCTCGGTGACCTCCAACTGTTGGGCGAGTTCGTTGGTGCGGACCCGTCCGTGCTCGTTGATGATGCGCAGGATCTGTTCGCGGCGTTCGACCGGGAAAGTGTCCCGAACTCGGGCACCGCCGCTCGACTTGGCCATCAGGACCCACTCCTCCCCGGGTACGCGAGCAGTCGCCCAGACCCTGCCGACACACTTTGGAAGCGAATAAGGGCCACTCTATACTTACGGATCGTTCCGTTACGCATGCAACGAGCCTTCCCGGTGTCGATGAACCCCTACCGATCGTCGGTCGCGGACAGCTGACCTGCCAGGATCGGTCGTGGGGGACGAGTCGCCAAGTGCTGGCTGGCAATGACTGCGAGTGATGCCATTGACTCACGAGGTTGCCTCCCGGTCGGATCCCGGCGCATGCCCGCCGCTTCTCAGAAACGGCCCAGGGCGTTGGATCTGCGCTGGACCACGGACTTGAAATATGCCCAGCACAGCGCCGGCGTTCGCGACAGTGCGCGGTCCCCCCAAGAGCCCCATAGGGCCGCCCTGTTACTTTGCTGGACCGCAGTCGACATGCGGCCATCGCCCGGGCGGGGCAGACTTCCGTGCGGGACGCAGGCCGGTTCGGCTGCGCTCGCAAATCGAGTCTAGACGTTGACTGCCCCGTCTGATACGTTGACGCCGCGATTCGAAAGCATTCGATGATGAAAGTGGGTCGGCGATGTTCGGCGAGCTCGATATCGACGCGGCGAAAGTTGCCTGCGCGCTGATGTCGGTGTCTGCCGGTGCCCCACCAAGCCGATGCCACGCGGCACGTCGCGCCCGAGCGCGACGTCGAGAATCGCGTCTCGGATGCGGTCCTGTTCGGATTTGGCACGGTGGCGAGCGCCGTGACGTGGTGTGTGGGCAAGCGCTCCGAGGCCGGCCAGCGTGTTCGGGCACCTGCCGGTGCCCGAACCGTTTCCCGACCTGCAGGTGTGCGGCCGATGGACGTGCCGGAAGCAGGACGTCGATGGCCGCGAACTTGGCCCGGAACAGCCCGGTGATTGTCGCTGACTTGTTGGTGCCGAGGGTTGAGCGGCAATTGGTGCGGCGGTGGCCGTTTGCGGGGACGTTGTCGCCGCCGCCGATCGTCCTGGCCAGGGTGGGTTCGCAGGCCGCGGCGGTATGCGCCGCTTTGTTGGCTCACGACCGGCGCGGGGCTGAATCCAGGATCTGAGCAAGGGATTTGACCTTCCGGTGCAACCAGTGCGGGAAGGACCTTCACTATGAGCAAGGAGAGTTTCGTGACCGTCACTCAGACCGATCCGGCCGCCACGACCAGCGGCGCCGGCTCGCGGCCCGTTCGCATCGGGGTGATCGGCTGCGGCCGTATCGCCCAGGCCGCCCACCTGCAGGCCATCCCGAAGTCTTCCGCGGTCGAGTTGGTCGCGGTCGCCGATCCCAGCCCGGACCTGTCCGAGGGGGTGGCCCGCCAGTTCGGTGTGCAGGGCTTCACGGACAGCGACGAGCTGCTCAAGGCCGACATCGAGGCCGTCGTGGTTGCCACCCCGGACCGCTTCCACTACCCGCTGGGTGTGGCCGCGCTCAAGGCCGGCAAGCACGTTCTGATGGAAAAGCCGCTGGCCGCCACCTCCGCGGAGGCGGAGGAGCTGGTCAAGCTGGCGGCGGAGCGGGATCTGCGGTTGCAGACCGGCGCGATGAAGCGGCACGACCCGGGCCTGGACTTCGCCCACCAGCACCTGTCCGAGATCGGCGACATCGTCACCTTCACCTCGATCTACCGGATCCCCGCGCAGCGGTCCGGCATCGAGGCCACCGTGTTCCCGCCGCTGATGGTGGTGGACAGCGCGGTGCGCACCCATGAGGACAGCTTCAAGGCGCAGAAGAACCGGGCCGCCTACCTGCTGGCCACGCACGGCGCCCACGTGTTCGACCAGCTGGTGTACTTCGCCGGCGAACCCCGGTGGATCAGCGTGCAGAGCGCCGTGGTCGGTCAGGACTACACCTGGCACGGCACCGTCGGGTTGCCCAGCGGCGGCCTCGGCTCGTTCGAGATGACTGTCGACGTGCACGCCGACGCCTCGGAGGGCTTCGAGATCTTCGGCACCAAGGGCCATATCAAGGCCAGCACGTTCCAGCCGTTCTGGAAGCGGGCCAGTGAGGTCGAGGTGTATCTGGAGGACAGCGGCGTCTCCCTGCGCCCACATCCCCGGGACACCAACGCATTCAAGGTGCAGATCGACGACTTCGCGGCCGCCGTCCTCGCCGGGGGCGGGGAGAACCCCAGCCCCGAGCAGGGTGTGTGGGCGGTGCGGCTGATCGAGGCCGCCGCCCGCAGCGTCGACCTCGGCGGCGAGAAGGTGGCCCTGTGAGCGCCGATGTGGTGACCGCCCGCCCGGTCGACCTGGGCATCTTCGCCCGGGTGTTCCCCGTGCAGTCCGCGGCCTCGCTCGCCGCGACCGTCCATGACCTCGGATTCAGCTGTGTGCAGCTGAATCTGGTCGCCCTTGGCCTGCCAAGCATCCCGACGCCGGAGCAGCTCGCCGACGTCGATGTCGACCAGATCGCCCGGGACTTCCAGGCCGCCGACGTGGCGGTGTGGGGGGTGTCCGCCACCTACAACATGGCGCACCCGGACCCGGCGACCCGCGCCCGGCAGACCGCTGAGGCCGCCAACCTGATCCGTCGGTCGCCCGAGCTCGGAGCGACGGCGGTCTCGCTGTGCACCGGCAGCCGGGACCCGGACAACCAGTGGCGGGCCCATCCGGACAACGACACCCCGCAGGCCTGGGTCGACATGCTCGACTCGTTCGACACCCTGCTGGCCGCGGCCGAGGACGCCGGCGTCTACCTGGCGGTGGAACCGGAGCCGGCGAACGTCGTCCGGGGCGCCGATCAGGGGGTCCAACTGCTGGCCGATCTTGCCGATCGGGGCAAGCGGGTCGGCTTCATCCTCGACCCGGCCAACCTGGTCGCCGGGCAGGATCCCGCCCGCCGCTCGGAGATCCTACGGGATGCGTTCGCGCGGCTGGGCGAGCAGACCATCTGCCTGCACGCCAAGGATGCGGTGACCTGGACCGAGCGGCTGGCCGGCGCCCCCGGCCTGGACTTCGCCGAGATCTTCGAACTGCACCGGCAGCTGCCGGTTGCCGTGCCGGTGATCATTCAGGACACCGAGCCGGACGAGGTCGCCGCCGTCCGCGACCTGCTGCTGGCCGCGGCCGCCGACACGCGATGACGGTAACCGACCACCAGCGTTACGCCGCGGCCGTCGGGTATGACCTGCTCGACCGCGGCAGCGACCACCTGGTCGTGCTGCTGCACGGGCTGGGTGGGGACCGGAACCAGCCGCTCGGGCTGACCACCGACCGGCTCGCCGGTACCGGGGTCAGCGTGCTCGCCCCGGACGCCCGAGCCCACGGCGAGACCGAGGTGATCGGTGGCCCGGACGACTTCACCACCGCGGCGCTGGCTGCCGACGTGCTCACCCTGGTCGACACCCTCGGCTTGAGTGACAAGCAGCTGATCCCGGTCGGCATCTCCATGGGCGCCGCGGTCGGCCTGCAGCTGGTCCTGCAGTACCCGGACCGGGTGGCCGGCGCGGTGCTCATCCGCCCCTCGTTCGAGCCCGAGCCCTGGCCGGCGCATGCACGGGTGTTCCAAACCATTGCCGCCCTGCTCCGTCGGGACGGCGCCGCCGCGCTACCCGAGTTCCAGCAGACCGAGCAGTACCGGCAGGTTCGCGACGAATCGGTGTCGGCCGCCACCAGTCTGGCCGAGCAGTTCACCAAACCCCATGCGGCGCAACGCGTCGTCCGCCTGGAAACGGTGCCCGGCAACACCGCAGTCGACTGGCCCGGTCAGCGCGACCCGGGTGTGCCGCTGACCATTGTGGGCGCCGACCGCGACCCCGGACATCCCCTGGCCGTGGCCCGGCTCTGGCACCAGCGGCTTGCCGGCTCGACCCTGGTCGAAGTGCCCTCCCGGGACCGCGAACCGCAGGCGTACGCGGCGGGCCTGCACCGGGTCGTCACCGACACCGTGGCCGGCCTGACCCGGACCACCACCAGATGAACGAAGGGTTTCCGTATCAATCGGGACGCGAGTGCTTGGCTCCCGACTGATCGGTCCGACCGCAGTGGAACGGCCACGGCCGAATTCGACGGATAGCCCCGCGTGGCGCCGTCGAGGAGGTGACCGAACAGCCGGCCGCGCCACTGCGGCCAGGATGAGCAACGCATCACCTGCTTCCCCGACATCGCCTACGACCCAACGGCATCGAACCGTCACCCGACAGCCATCCCCGACCGGCGGCGCTGCCAGCACCTCAGTTCACCCGCGACGAAGCCTTGAACTACCACGGAAGGAAGGCAGCACCCTTGATGACACAGAATCTGACGACAGCGCGCACCCCGGCGGACTGGTCGGAGTTGGACAGGC
>JBIOVW010000069.1:0-6650 GCA_044867945.1 Nakamurella sp.
CTCGGAGGTCCGCGGCAGGATCACCGGGTCCTCCTGGATCGGCAGCCACACCTCCTCCAGCCGCTTGGCCAGCCCGCAAACGGTGATGTCGACGATGCCCAGTTCGGACAGCACGGTCGCCGCGGCGTTCACCTGGGGGGCGCCGCCGTCCACCACCAACAGTTGCGGCGGGTAGGCGAAGCGGCGGACCCGGCCGGTGGTCGGGTCGATGCCGACCGGCACCCCGGCCGGCTCGTCCGGGGCGGTCTCCGGGGTGGCGGTCTCCGGGGTGGCGGTCTCCGCCGCCTGTTCGGCGCGAGCCTGGTGGGTGAATCGGCGACTGACCACCTCGGCGATCGAGGCGACGTCGTCGCCGGGCCGGTCGCGGATCGCGAACCGCCGGTAGTCGCTGCGTTTGGGCAGTCCGTCCTCGAAGACGACCAGCGAGGCGACCACGTCGGTGCCCTGCACGTGCGAGATGTCAATGCACTCGATGCGCAGCGGCGCCACGTCCATGCCCAGTGTCGCGCCCAGCTCGGACAGTGCCGCGGACCGGGCGGTCAGGTCCCCGGCCCGCTTGAGCCGGTGCTGGGTCAGCGCCTCCTTGGCGTTGCGGGCGACCGTCTCGGCGAGTGCCCGCTTGTCGCCGCGCTGGGCGACCCGCAGCGATACCCGGGAGCCGCGTAGGCCGGACAGCCAGCCGACCAGCTCGTCGTGGGTGCTGGCGTCCTGACTCGGCAGCACCGGCACCAGAATCTCTCTCGGTACGGCCGAGGTTGATGCTTCGGTCTCGGCGAGGTCGCCGTAGAACTGGAGCAGGAAGTTCTCCAGCAGTGACGGCAACCCCTCGGGTCCGGCAGAATCCGCATCGACATCGACGATCCAGCCGCGCTGGCCGCGGACCCGGCCGTCCCGGACGTGGAACATCTGCACCGAGGCGAGCAGCTCGTCCGCGGCGATGCCGATGACGTCGGCGTCGGTGCCGTCGCCGAACACCACCGCCTGCTTCTCCACCGCGCGGCGCACCGCGGCAAGGTCGTCGCGCAGTCGGGCGGCCCGTTCGAAGTCCAGGTCGGCGGCCGCGACCGCCATCTCCTTCTCCAGCCGGCGGATCAGCGGGTCGGCCCTGCCGGCCATGAAGTCGCAGAAACCGTCGACGATGTCCCGGTGTTCGTCCGCGGTGACCCGGCCGACGCACGGCGCGGAGCACTTGCCGATGTAGCCGAGCAGGCACGGCCGGCCGATCTGCGCCGACCGGCGGAACACGCCGGCCGAGCAGGTGCGGGCCGGGAAGACGCGCAGCAGCAGGTCCAGGGTCTCCCGGATCGCCCAGGCATGCGCGTACGGGCCGAAGTAGCGCACCCCCTTGCGATGCGCGCCCCGCATCACCTGCAGCCGCGGGTACTCCTCCCCCACCGTGACCGCGAGGAACGGGTAGGACTTGTCGTCCCGGTACCGGACGTTGAACCGCGGGTCGAACTCCTTGATCCAGTTGTACTCCAGTTGCAGGGCCTCGACCTCGGTGGACACCACGGTCCACTCGACGGTGCCGGCGCTGGTGACCATCTGGGCGGTGCGGGGGTGCAGCGCGGCGATGTCGGCGAAGTACGAGTTCAGCCGCTGCCGAAGGCTCTTGGCCTTGCCGACGTAGATGACCCGACCCTTCGGATCGCGGAACTTGTAGACGCCGGGCGAGTCCGGAATCGTGCCGGGGGCAGGGCGATAGACGGCGGGATCCGGCACATCCGCGAGGGTAATCGAACCCCGCGACAGTCCGTCCTGTCCGGCCGCCGTGGGGCTCCCCCGCATCCGTTCGACTCGGTCCCCGCCGCGCCGCCCGGTTAGGGTGATCCGGCGGCGGGCATCACACCGGGTCCCGCCGGCCGGTCAATGGTGACGATCAGCTGAACAAAGTTGCAGGTAGGAGCACCGATGGAGATCTGGCCGGGCCGTCCCTATCCGCTGGGCGCGACGTTCGACGGGACCGGGACCAACTTCGCGATCTTCAGCGAGGCGGCCACCGAGGTCGAGCTGTGCCTGATCGGCGAACGCGGCGGCGAGACCAGGATCAAGATGCCCGAGGTAGACGGCTACGTCTGGCACTGCTATCTGCCGAGCGTCCAGCCGGGTCAGCGCTACGGCTACCGGGTGCACGGCCCGTACGAGCCCCACCACGGGTCCCGCTGCAACCCGAACAAGCTGCTGCTGGATCCCTATGCGAAGGCCGTGTCCGGCGCGATGGACTGGGACCCGGCGCTGTTCGGGTACAACATGGGCGACCCGGACACCCGCAACGACGCCGACTCCGGGCCGCACATGATGCACGGCGTCGTCATCAACCCGTTCTTCGACTGGACCGGCGACCGGCTGCTGAAGATCCCGTACGCGGACAGCATCATCTACGAGGCGCACGTCAAGGGCCTGACCGCGATGCACCCGGAGGTGCCGGCCAACCAGCGTGGCACCTACGCCGGCGTCGCCCACCCCGCGGTCATCGACCACCTCACCCGGCTCGGCGTCACCGCCATCGAGCTGATGCCGGTGCACCAGTTCGTGCAGGACAGCACCCTGCTGGACCAGGGCCTGTCGAACTACTGGGGCTACAACACCATCGGGTTCTTCGCCCCGCAGAACACCTACAGCGCGTTCGGCGAGCGCGGCCAGCAGGTGCAGGAGTTCAAGGCGATGGTCAAGTCGCTGCACTCCGCGGGTATCGAGGTCATCCTCGACGTGGTCTACAACCACACCGCCGAGGGCAACCACCTCGGCCCGACGCTGTCGTTCAAGGGCATCGACAACGGCGCCTACTACCGGCTGGTCGAGGACGACAAGCAGTACTACATGGACTACACCGGCACCGGGAACTCGCTGAACGTCCGGCATCCGCACTCGCTGCAGCTGATCATGGACTCGCTGCGCTACTGGGTGACCGAGATGCACGTCGACGGCTTCCGTTTCGACCTGGCTGCCACCCTGGCCCGGGAGTTCTACGACGTCGACCGGCTGTCCACCTTCTTCGAACTCGTGCAGCAGGACCCGGTGGTCTCGCAGGTGAAGCTGATCGCCGAGCCGTGGGACATCGGGCCCGGCGGCTATCAGGTCGGCAACTTCCCGCCGCAGTGGACGGAGTGGAACGGCAAGTACCGGGACACCGTTCGCGACTTCTGGCGCGGCGAGCCGGCCACCCTGGGCGAATTCGCCTTGCGGCTCACCGGATCGGCCGACCTGTACGAGTACTCGGGTCGGCGTCCGGTCGCGTCCATCAACTTCGTGATCGCGCACGACGGGTTCACCCTGCGGGACCTGGTGTCCTACAACGAGAAACACAACGAGGCCAACGGCGAAGGCAACCGGGACGGTGAGTCGCACAACCGGTCGTGGAACTGCGGCGCCGAGGGCCCGACCGACGACCCGAACGTGCTCGCGCTGCGGGCCCGGCAGCAGCGCAACTTCCTGGCCACCCTGCTGCTGTCCCAGGGCGTGCCGATGATCGCGCACGGCGACGAGCTGGGCCGCACCCAGCTCGGCAACAACAACTGCTACTGCCAGGACTCGGAGCTCACCTGGATCCACTGGCTGGAGTCGGACGAGGCGCTGATCGAGTTCACCGCGTCCCTGACCCGGCTGCGCCGGCAGCACCCGACGTTCCGTCGCCGGCGATTCTTCGACGGGCGGCCGGTGGGCCATCATGCCGGCGAGCCGCTGCCGGACATCGTCTGGATGACACCGGGCGGACACCTGATGAAACCCGAAGATTGGGACGCCGGGTTCGGGCGCTCGATCGGAATGTTCCTCAACGGCAACGGGATCGGTGGCACCGACACCCGAGGGCAGCGGGTGGTCGACGACTCGTTCCTGCTGCTGTTCAACGCGCACGACGACGGCATGGACTGGGTGCTGCCGCCGGAGGAGTTCGCGCCGGCCTGGCGCCTGGTGATCGACACCTCCGGGGTTCCCGAGCAGCTCGAGACGATCGGTGGGGGCGGCTCGGTGCCGGTGGCCAGCAAGGGCCTTGTGGTGCTGCAGGCGTTGGCCACGGTCGAGGAGCCGTTGAGCGTGGGGCAGGCGGCGGCCGCCGTCCCGACGATCGCGCCGGTGCCCGTGGCCATGCGGCCCGACGCGTTGTCCGGCGACGAGACCGCCGGGGCACCGGAATCCAGGGCCGGCAGCCAGGCTCCGGCCGAACGGATCGTCGAGTCGGGGTCGGAGCCGGTTGCGCAGGAACCACCGCCGCCGGCCCCAGCCCGCAAGCCGCGCAAGAAGAAGTCCTAGCGGGGGCCCGCATGTCGGAGCGCGAGCGCAATCCGGCCGTCCCGGTCTCCACCTACCGGCTCCAGATCACCGCCGACTGGACCCTGTCGGACGCGGCCGAACTGGTGCCGTACCTGACCGGGTTGGGTGTCGATTGGGTGTACCTGTCGCCGATCCTGGCCGCGGAGGCGGGTTCCGGGCACGGTTACGACGTGGTGGATCACGGCGAGGTGGACCCCGACCGCGGCGGCGACACCGGCCTGCGGTTGATCGCCGAGGCGGCCCACGGCGCCGGGCACGGCGTGCTGGTCGACGTCGTGCCCAACCACGTGGGGGTGGCCACCCCGGAGGCGTCCGTGTGGTGGTGGGACGTGCTCACGCACGGTCGGAAGTCGGCCTACGCCGGGTATTTCGACATCGAGTGGGCGGTGGCCGGCGACAAGGTGCGGTTGCCGATCCTCGGGGACGGTGACGACGAGCTCGACGCGCTGCGCCTGCAGGACGGGGCGTTGTGGTACTACGACCACCGGCTGCCGATCGCGCCCGGCACCGGCGACGGGACCCCCCGCGAGGTGCTGGCCCGCCAGCACTACGACCTGATGAACTACCGGCGCGCGGACACCGAGCTGAACTACCGCCGGTTCTTCGTCGTCAACGACCTCGCGGCGATCCGGGTGGAACTGCCCGACGTGTTCGCCGCCTCGCACGCCGAGATCGGCCGGTGGATCGACCGCGGCTGGGTGGACGGCCTGCGTATCGACCACCCGGACGGGCTGGCCCACCCCGGCCGGTACCTGGACGATCTGGCCGAGTTGACCGGCGGCCGCTACGTGCTGGTGGAGAAGATCCTGGAGGGCGACGAAACCCTGCCCGCCTCGTGGGCCTGCGCCGGCACCACCGGTTACGACGCGCTGGCGGTGATCGACCGGCTGTTCGTCGACCCGACCGGGGAACCCGCGCTGGACGTGCTGGACACCCAGCTCCGCAGCGGGCTGGCGGTCGACTGGCCGGCGATGACCCGGGCGACGAAGCGAGCCGTGGCCGACGGACTGCTCCGGTCGGAGGTTCTGCGCCTGGCCCGGCTGGTGCCCGACGTCGAGGGCGCCGACGACGGGATCGCCGAACTGCTCAGCTCTCTCGGCGTCTACCGAACCTACCTCCCCCTCGGTGCCGACCACCTCACGCAGGCGGTCGCGCGGGCAACCACCGCCCGTCCCGAACTGGCCGACACCCTGGCCGAGCTGGACCGGCGGCTCCGGGATGTGGGCACCGAGTTCTCCACCCGCTTCCAGCAGACCTCCGGCATGGTGATGGCCAAGGGGGTCGAGGACTGCGCGTTCTCCCGGTGGAGCCGGTTGACCAGTCTGACCGAGGTGGGCGGCGAACCGGCCGACTTCGCGCTGAGCCCGTCGGCCGTACACGACCTGCACGCCCGGCGCCTGGTCCAGTTCCCCGCCACCATGACGACGCTGTCCACGCACGACACCAAGCGCGCCGAGGACGTCAGGGCCCGCATCTCGGTCATCTCCGAACTGCCGCAGGATTGGGCGGCCGCGGTCCGCCGGTGGAACCGGCTCGCCCCGCTCGGCGACGGTGCCCTGGCCAACCTGATGTGGCAGGCCGTGGTCGGCGCCTGGCCCATCGAACGCGACCGGCTGCACGCCTTCGCCGAAAAGGCGGCCAGGGAGGCCGGCGGATCCACCGCCTGGATCGACCCGGACTCGGCGTTCGAGGAGCGGCTGCACGCCCTGGTCGATGCCGTGTACGACGACGCCGACCTGCATACCGACCTGGCGGGGTTCGCGGACCGACTGACCGGTCCCGGATGGTCGAACTCGTTGTCCGCCAAGCTGGTTCAGCTGCTGGCGCCCGGTGTCCCGGATGTGTACCAGGGCAGTGAGCTGTGGGACCTGTCGTTGGTCGACCCGGACAACCGCCGGCCGGTCGACTACTCCACCCGGACCCGCCTGCTGTCCCGGCTCGACGAGGGCTGGCGTCCGCCGGTGGATCCGACCGGTGCGGTCAAGCTGCTGGTGACCAGCCGGGCGCTGCGGCTGCGGCGCGATCGACCCGGGCTGTTCGACGGATACGCGGCGGTCGCCGCCGACGGCGCGACGGCCGATCACGTCTTCGCCTTCGATCGGGGCGGCGCACTCGCGGTCGTCACCCGGCTACCCGTCGGGCTGGTCGCGGCCGGTGGCTGGCGGGACACCGTGCTGCACCTGCCACCCGGCGACTGGCGGGACTGGCTCACCGACCGGCCCGCCGGCTCCGGGCACGTCGCGGTCGCCGACCTGCTCGAGGTGTATCCGGTTGCGATGCTCGTTCGAGAGCCCTGATTCCACCGGCCGTATCGACACCAGGAGGTGAGGATGTCCCGCACCATGCGTGTCTGGGCGCCGCGCGCGGAGAAGGTCAGG
>JBIOVW010000070.1:0-4435 GCA_044867945.1 Nakamurella sp.
CGCACCGACATCGTCACGGCCCGGAACATCGAGCAGGTGTTCCGGGCCGAACACGGTCGCCTCGTCGCCACGCTGATCCGGCGGTTCGGCGACATCGACCTGGCCGAGGAATCGCTCGGCGACGCCCTCGTCGTCGCCCTGCAGACCTGGCCGCACCAGGGCATTCCGCCCAACCCCGGCGCCTGGCTCACCACCACCGCCGCGAACCGCGCGATCGACCGGATCCGCCGCGAGTCCACCCGCGACGCCCGACACCAGGAGGCGCTGGCCATGCGCCCGACCGATCACGACCCCATCGCCGACGCGCTGACGCACGCCGAGCAGATCGGCGTCATCTCCGACGACCGACTGCGGCTGATCTTCACCTGCTGCCACCCGGCCCTGGCCCCGGAGGCGCGGATCGCACTGACCCTGCGGCTGCTCGGCGGGTTGACCGCCGCGGAGATCGCGCAGGCGTTTCTGGTGCCGGAGCCGACCATGGCACAACGGCTGACCCGGGCCAAGCGCAAGATCAGGACCGCCGGCATCCCGTACCGGGTGCCGGAGTCGGCCGACCTGCCGACCAGGCTGGCCGGTGTCCTGGCCGTGCTGTACCTGATCTTCAACGAGGGCTATCTGTCCACGTCGGGCGACGACCCGGTCCGCGACGACCTGTGCGCCGAGGCGATCCGGCTCACCCGGGTCGTGCGTTCACTGCTGCCGGTCGAACCGGAAGTCGCCGGGCTGCTCGCGATGATGCTGCTCACCCAGGCCCGCCGCACCAGCCGGATCGCCGACGGAGTCCTGGTGCCGCTGGACGAGCAGGACCGAGCGGCGTGGGACCGCGCTCTGATCGTCGAGGGACACGAATTGGTCCGGGAGTGCCTGCGCCGGAACCGACCCGGGCATTACCAGATCCTGGCCGCGATCAACGCGGTGCACACCGACGCGCCCACCGCGGCCGACACCGACTGGACTCAGATCGTCGCGTTGTACGACCAGTTGCGAGTGGCGCACCCGTCACCCATCGTCGAACTCAATCGGGCGGTCGCGGTCGCCGAACTCGACGGACCCGCGGTCGGCCTGGCCCTGGTCGACGCGCTGGAGCTGGACGGCTACCACGCCTGGCACGCGGCCAGGGCCGACCTGCTCCGCCGGCTGGACCGTCACGCCGAGGCGGCCGCGGCCTACGACCGGGCGATCGCCATCACCGACAACACTGCGGAGCAGGCCTTCCTGCGTCGCAAGCGGGCGGAGCGGGGCGTGGGACGATAAGTCGCGTGACATCTGGTCTCGCCGCCCGTGCCCACCGCACCTTCACCCCGCCGGAGCTGATCCGCAACTTCTGCATCATCGCGCACATCGACCACGGCAAGTCGACGCTCGCGGACCGGATGCTGCAGCTGACCGGCGTGGTGGAGGAGCGGGCGATGCGCGCCCAGTACCTGGACCGGATGGACATCGAGCGCGAGCGCGGCATCACCATCAAGTCGCAGGCGGTGCGGCTGCCCTGGGCGGCGCCGGGCGCCGATGGCAAGCCGACCGATCATGTGCTGAACCTGATCGACACCCCCGGACACGTCGACTTCACCTACGAGGTGTCCCGCTCGCTGGCCGCCTGCGAGGGGGCGGTGCTGCTGGTCGACGCGGCGCAGGGCATCGAGGCGCAGACCCTGGCGAACCTGTACCTGGCGCTGGAGAACGACCTGCACGTCATCCCGGTGCTGAACAAGATCGACCTGCCGGCGGCGCAGCCCGAACGGTACGCCGCGGAGATCGCGCACATCATCGGCGGCTCGCCCGACGAGGTGCTGCGGGTGTCCGGGAAGACCGGGGAGGGCGTCAAGGAGCTGCTGGACAAGGTGGTCGCCGAGGTGCCGCCGCCGGTCGGTGACGCTGACGCCCCCGCCCGGGCGATGATCTTCGACTCGGTCTACGACATCTACCGCGGCGTCATCACCTACATCCGGGTCATCGACGGCAAGATCACCCCGCGCGAGCGGATCCAGATGATGTCGACCCGCGCCGTGCACGAACTGCTCGAGGTCGGCGTCATCTCGCCCGAGCCGATCCCGACGGTCGGGCTCGGCGTGGGTGAGGTCGGCTATCTGATCACCGGCGTGAAGGACGTCCGGCAGTCCAAGGTCGGCGACACCATCACCTCGCAGGTCAAGGGCGCGACCGTGCCGCTCGGCGGCTACCGGGATCCGAAACCCATGGTGTACTCCGGGCTCTACCCGCTGGACGGCTCGGACTACCCGCTGTTGCGGGACGCGCTGGACAAGCTGCGGCTCAACGATGCCGCGTTGACCTACGAGCCGGAGACGTCCGCAGCGCTCGGCTTCGGCTACCGCTGCGGCTATCTCGGGCTGTTGCATTTGGAAATAACCAGGGATCGCCTCGAAAGAGAGTTCGGGCTGGACCTGATCTCCACCACCCCGAACGTGGTGTACCGGGTGACGATGGAGGACAACACCACGAACGTGGTGACCAACCCAAGCGACTGGCCGTCCGGCAAGATCCGGGAGGTGCTGGAACCGATCGTGCGGTGCACCATCATCAGCCCGAGCGAGTACATCGGCACGATCATGGAGCTGTGCCAGTCCCGGCGAGGGTCGTTGGGCGGCATGGACTATCTGTCCGAGACCCGGGTCGAGCTGCGCTACACGATGCCGCTGGGCGAGATCATCTTCGATTTCTTCGACGCGCTGAAGTCCCGCACCCGCGGCTACGCCTCACTGGACTACGAGGAGATCGGCATGCAGGAGGCCGACCTGGTCAAGGTCGACATCCTGCTGCAGGGCGAGGCCGTCGACGCGTTCTCCGCGATCGTGCACAAGGAGTCCGCCTACGGCTACGGCGTGGCGATGACGGCCAAGCTGCGCGAGCTCATCCCGCGGCAGCAGTTCGAGGTGCCCATCCAGGCCGCCGTCGGGTCGAGAGTCATTGCCCGGGAGACCATCCGGGCCATGCGCAAGGACGTGCTGGCCAAGTGCTACGGCGGCGACATCACCCGCAAGCGCAAGCTGCTGGAGAAACAGAAGGAGGGCAAGAAGCGGATGAAGATGGTCGGCCGGGTCGAGGTGCCGCAGGAGGCCTTCATCGCCGCGCTGTCCACCGACTCGTCAGGGATGTCCGGAGGCAAGGACGGCAGCAAGACCAGATGAGAAGGAATGGCCACGACGTCCACCGCCGGTGCGCCGCGTAGTCGATGGTCGGTCGTCACCAACGAGAGGCGCCGCCGGATAGCCAAGTGCGGATGCGTCGATGACGTTCAACCGGGTCACGCCACACAATATGCACACCTCCTGAATGAGCTGTTAGAGTCATTGCTACGGTTGCTACGCTGGTGCCGGAGGTGCGCACGATGACCAGAACGATTCCGCACCGCGAGCTGCGCAACAACAGCAGCGCGATCCTGCGTGACGTTGCGGCGGGCGAGACGATTCGGATCACCAACCACGGTGTGGTTGTTGCGGTCCTCGTTCCTCCGTCCGAGGCTGACCGGGTCGCGCCGCACATCCAACCGGCCAGGATTCGGGGGGGATGGAACGAGCTACGTCAGGTCCGGCTCGACCATCCTGTACAAGAAGACCTGGACGAGCTGCGCGGCGATCGTTGACGGTCTACCTTGAGTCGTCCGCGGCGGCGAAGCTGTTGGTTGCTGAAGCCGAAACGCGCGCGCTGACCGGCTACCTGCATCAGGCCTCGCAGAGTGGAGAGTGGATCATTGCCTGCGCCCTGCTCGAGACGGAGTTGCGCAGGCTCGCCGTTCGTCGAGACCTTTCCCAGGGTGACGTCACGCTGATCATTGCCAGACTCGACATCGTCGAACTCGACCGAGCCTGCTACCGGCAGGCAGGCCTGCTGCCCGGACCGAACCTGCGGAGCCTGGACGCCATCCATGTTGCCGTAGCACTGCGCGGCGGAGCGGACTCGATGATCACCTACGACCTGCGCCAGGCGGATGCCGCCCGGGCCAGTGGGCTGGAGGTCCTCGCGCCGAGCTGATCGCTCAGTCCGGCGCCAACGCGATCAGATAGGACCGAACCAGGAGGGTCCGGCAAGGACGGCAAGAAGAGGCCGAGTGGTCAGCGGGCGCCGATAGCGGGTACCTGTCCTGAGTGGTTTCGCCGATCAGGAGAGGGGTCGCCGTGATGCAACCATCCAGCGGAAAGGTCGCCGGCGGCCGGACCAGCAACCGGAACACCGAGCTGGCCCTGCCCGGCATCATCCTGGGCGTCGGTCTTGGCGGATTCGCCGACGGGATCCTGCTGCACCAGTTGCTGCAGTGGCATCACCTGCTGAGCAGCACCGACACGGACAATGCCGGCATCGACCACTACCCGGCGGACTCGGTCCACGGGTTGCAGATGAACACAGTGTGGGACGGTGTCTTCCACACCTTCACCTGGGTGTGCGTGCTGGTCGGGATCGGCCTGCTCTATGCGAGGGT
>JBIOVW010000071.1:0-9323 GCA_044867945.1 Nakamurella sp.
TTTCGACGAATCAGGGCGGAAACCGGCAAATGGATCGACGGGTCCCCCCGGTCCGGCCCCCTGCCCGGCCCGGGATCGGCCAAGTCCGGCAAGGGACCGGCCCGAACGGCCACCCGTCAGCAGGTGCCGACCACGCCGGGCACCACATGCCGGTTGGCATGCAGGACCGCCTCCTGCCAGGGCGCCAGCGCCGTCCCGCGTAGACCATCGGGCGGCGAGGACTCCGGGAACATCAGGTTCCGCCGGTCCCGGTGGTGCGGCAGGTTCAGGGCGTGCCCGAGTTCGTGCACCAGCACCGTCTCGTCGTAGGTTTGTGGGCCGCCCGAGTCGAACAGGGAAGCCTGCACGATCACCCAGTCCGCGCTCATGCCCAGCGAACAGCCGGTGGTGCGGCCGGCGATCTGCCGCACCACGACGACGGTGACGGGCGTGCCGACCACGAGCGACGAGACCCCCGCCGGGGCCTGGTGCCGCCGGTAGAACTCGGTCCGGCCCAGCACGTCGTCCAACAGCAACAACTGGTTCGCCCGCGGGTTCAGCGCCCGCGGCGGGGCCATCTCCTCGATCACCTGCAGCCGGGCCGTCCGCACCCGGATGCCCGCCTCCGTCCGCAGCACCTCGTCGGCGCGTTCGAGCGACGGCCGCAAGGCCTCGGGTGCGCACAGCGGCCGGCCGTTCTCGTCGGACAGGATCACCACGTGCACCCGCAGGGTCGCCGGACCGATCCGCTCCCCGGTCACCGACGCCTTCACACCGGCCGCAGCGGTCAGCACCCCGTGGGAGGCGTCAAGAGCGAGGCCGCCGACGGCACGCGCGGCGGTTCGACCGAGGTTGGCCAGCACGCCGGGTCCGGCCCACCTCCGACCGTCCGGCGGCCCCGGGCTCACAGCGGCGGCCAGGGAATCGGCGTGCGGTGCCCTGGGGGCTTGGGATACTTGCGGGTCGACCGCAGCCGCTCGACCCGGTGCCGCAGCGCCGCCATCTCGGTGGTGGTGATCAACTCGTCCAACTGCGCCCCGAGCGTGCCGTCGAGCTCGCGGTCGAGCCGGTCGAGCCCGTCCAGCACCGCTTCGGACAGGGGCCGGCCGGCCCACCCCCACAGGATCGTGCGTAGCTTCTCGTCCCGGTGGAAGCACAGGCCGTGGTCGACGCCCAGGATCCGGCCGTCGGGCGTGGGCAGCACGTGCGAGCCCTTGCGGTCGGCGTTGTTCACCACCAGGTCGAAGCCGGCGAGCACGGCCAGCGCCGGGTGGTCGGCGTGCACCACGGCCACGTCGTCCCCGGTGACGTCGACGGCGCGCATGACGGGCAGCCAGCCCTTGGGTACCTTGCGGATCGGCACCAGGTCGACCATCAGGTCGGGGTCGCAGTCGTCGACCCACCGTTGCACCATGCCCGGCCCGTAGGGGCCGTCCCGGATGATCGTCAGCGGCACGCACCGCCACCCGGCGGACTCGGAGACCAGGTAGGCGGCCAGTTCCCGCTCGGCCAGGGTGCCGTCGGGGAAGTCCCAGAGCGGTCGTTCGCCGCGGACCGGCTTGTAGATGCAGTCGACGGTGACGCCGTCCAGGGTGGCCCCGCCGAGCAGGGTCAGATTGGAGGCGTCGGTGAGCCGGCCGGTGACGCTGATCTCCCCGTTCCGCAGCACCTGTTCGGTGGTGTCCGCATCGGGCGGGGCGTGCCGGTCAGCCAATGGCGCCGCGGTGGTAGCCGTTCAACCGCGGGCAGATGTGGCCCTCGGGGTCCAGCGGGTTGCTGCACAACGGGCAGGGCGGCCGACCGGCCGCGACGACCTGCTCCGCGTGCTTGGCGAAATCCCGGGCGGCGCCAAGCGACAGGAACACCCGCAGCGCGTCCGGACCGTCCTCCCGGTCCTCCAGCACGATGTCCTCGCCGACCTCCTCCTCGGACAGCGCGAGCAGCTCGACGATGACCTGCGATCCCTCGCCGTCCCAGGCCAGGCCCATGGTGCCGACCCGGAACTCGGCATCGACGGGGGTGGCCAGCGTGGCCTCGGGGTCGGTGGCGCTTTCGGGTTCGGCCTGCGCGCCGAACCGTCGGGCCACCTCGGTGATCAGCGAACCGAGCCGGTCGGCCAGGACCGCGACCTGCTGCTTCTCGCAGGCCACGGACAGGATGCGGCGGCCGTCGACCACCTGTAGGAAGAATTCGCGTTCACCGGGCTGCCCGATGGTCCCGGCGAGGAACCGCTCGGGCGAGCGGAAGACGTGGATCTGACGCGACATGACGTTCCGAGCTTAGTCGTCCCGCGGATCAGCGGGCGACGCCGCCGGGGACGGCGTCCGATGCGGTGTCCCCGGTGGGTTCGTCGGTAGGGGCCGTCGGCGCAGGCGGTTTGGTCAGGATCGGGTCGCCGGTGTCGTTGATCCGCTCGACGAACGGGCGCAGCGGCGTGTACCGGATCACCGAGACCGACGCCGGGGCGACGACGATCCGTTGGAACGCGTCCAGATGCAGGCCCAGCGCATCGGCCAGAATGGCCTTGATGACGTCGCCGTGCGAGCAGACCAGCACGGTCCGGTCCGTCGTGGCCGCCTTGCGGATGCTGCGGATCGCGTCGACGGCCCTGGCGGACATGTCGGCCAGTCCCTCCCCCTGCGGGAACACCGCCGCCGACGGGTGGGCCTGCACGACGCGCCACAGCGGTTCGTGCAGCAGATCCTTGAGCGCCCGGCCGGTCCAGCTGCCGTAGTCGACCTCGAGCAGGCGCTCCTCCACATCGACGGGCAGGTCCAGCGCGGTGGCGAGGGGGGCCAGGGTCTGGCGACAGCGCTCCAGCGGGGAGGAGACGAGGTGGTCGATGCTGATGTCCTTGAGGCGGCGGGCGAGATGCGCCGCCTGCTCGCGGCCCTGCTCGTCCAGCTCGACACCGGGGGTGCGGCCGGCCAGGGTGCCGGCGGCGTTGGAGGTGGAGCGGCCGTGCCGGACCAGCACCATCGTGACGATCGGCGGTCGTTGGTCGTGCCCTTCGAGCCCTCCCGCCCACCCTGTCACGTCCGCACCCCGGTGTCGGTGACGAACCCGGTGGTCAGCAGCAGGATCAGGACGGCGGCCAGCGCGAACCGGTACCAGACGAACACCCGGATGGTGTGCCGGCTGACGAACCTCAGCATCCAGGCCACGGTGAGGTATGCGACGACGAAACTGACGCCGGTGCCGACGAGCGTCGGACCCAGCCCCACTCCGCCGTCGGAAATGGCGTCCGGCACCTCGAGCACGGCAGCGCCGGCGAGGGCGGGAATGCCCAGCAAATAGCCGAAGCGGGCTGCGGTGACCCGGTCGACGCCGAGCATCAGGCCCGCGGAAATGGTCGCGCCGGACCTTGAAATCCCCGGGATGAGCGCCAGCGCCTGAGTGCCGCCGATGATCAGTGCGTCCTTGAGGTTCAGGTCCCGCTCGTGCCGGTTCTGCTTGGCCATCGCCTCGGCGACCAGCATGACGAAACCCCAGGCGATGAGCGCGATCGCCACCACCCAGAGCGAGCGCAGCGGGCCCTTGATCAGGTCCCGGCCCAACACCCCGACAATGACGATGGGCAGCGACCCGATGATCACCAGCCAGGCTTCGCGATAGCTGGGGTCGCTGCGCTCCGCTGCATTGAACAGACCGCGGAACCAGGCCGCCAACAGCCGGCCGATGTCCTTGCGCAGGTACAACACGAGTGCGGCGATCGCCCCGACCTGGATGACCGCGATGAACGACGTGACCGACGGGTCGTCGATCTGTAGGCCCATCAGGCCGGCGACGATCGTCTGGTGCCCGGTCGAGGAAACCGGCAGGAACTCGGTGAGGCCCTCGACGACGCCGAGAATGATGGCCTGGATCAAGGTCATCCGGTGACTCCGGCCCGCCGGGCGGCGGCCGCGACCGTGGTCAGGGTGGCGAGCTTGCCGTCCAGGTCGGCGTCGAAGCAGATCACCGCGATCGAGGTCACGCCGGCCGAGGCCAGCCGGCCCAGCCGCTCGGCGATCCGGTGCTCGTCGCCGAGCAGGCCGGTGCGGTCGATGAAGTCGTAGGGCACCGCGGCCGCCGCACCGGCGTAGTCCCTGGACAGGAAGCGACGCTGCACCTCGTCGGCCTGCTCGCGGTAGCCCATCTCGGTGGCGGTGCGGTGGTAGAAGTTCGTCTTCGGCGAGCCCATTCCGCCGATGTACAGGGCGGCATGCGCGCGGGCTCGGTCAGCGGCCCGCACCGGGTCGGCGTCGACCGATGTCGGGACGGTGACGCAGATGTCGATGTCGGCCGGGTTGCGTCCGGCGTCGCCGGCGGCGCGGCCGATCCGGGTGATGGACCCGCCCGCGGTGTCCGGATCGAAGAAGATGCCCAGCCAGCCGTCGGCGATCCGGCCGGTGAGGTCCAGGTTCTTCGGACCGATCGCGGCCAGGTAGATCGGGATGTGCTGGCGGATCGGCTGCAGGGCCAGCACCAGCGACTTCCCCTGCCCGCCGGGCAGCGGCAGGGTGAAGTGCTCACCGCCGGCGGTGACCCGGCGACGGCTCAGCACCTGCCGGACGATCTGCACGTACTCATCGGTGCGGCCGATCGGGTCGGCGAACCTGACCCCGTGCCAGCCCTCGGACACCTGCGGCCCGGACACGCCCAGACCCAGGCTGAACCTCCCGGACGACAGCGCGTCGAGAGTGGCGGCGGTCATCGCGGTCATCGCCGGGGTGCGACCGGGAATCTGCAGCACCGCCGAGCCGACGCCGATCCGATGGGTGCGGGCGGCCACCGCCGCCAGGACGGTGACCGCGTCCGACCCGTACGCCTCGGCCGCCCACACACAGTCGAAGCCAAGGGATTCGGCGGCGACGGCCAGGGCCAGGTTGTCCGCCAGTTCCTCGGCGCTGGTCACGTAGCCCAGGTTCAGGCCTATGCGCATGCTGCGTCCCACGATTGCCGGTCGTCCCTTGCTCGGTGCGGCGCTCCGGCTGCTGTGGTCACGGAGCGTGCTGGTTCGGTTGCATTGCTGCTGATGCCGCGTGCGGCACCGCCCCGCCACGGTACCGGGACCGCACCCGGGCCCCGGGCCAATGCCCCGTCTCGATAGGTTGACGACCATGGACTCGCGCTATCTGGGGCGCAGCGGCCTGCAGGTCTCCCGGCTGGCGCTGGGCACGATGACCTGGGGTCGGGACACCGACGCCGACGCGGCCGCGGCCCAGCTGGAGGCGTTCGTCGACGCCGGGGGCACACTGATCGACACCGCCAACGTCTACGGCGACGGGGAGGCCGAGTCGATCCTCGGCACGCTGGTGCCGGACGTGGTGCCGCGGTCGTCGGTCCTGCTGTCCACCACTTCGGTGGGGGTCGGCGGGGGACGTGGCCGTCTGCTGGCCGCGTTGGATGCTTCGCTGGGGCGGCTGGGCACCGACCATGTGGACCTGTGGCAGGTGCACGCCTTCGACCCGGCGGTGCCGTTCGAGGAGACCTGCTCGGCGTTGTCCCAGGCGGTGTCCTCGGGACGGTGTCGGTACGTCGGGGTGTCGGGGATGACGGGCTGGCAGGCGGCCTCGCTGGCTTCCTGGCTGCGTGCGGTTGGGCCGGTTTCGCCGCTGGTGAGCGTGCAGGCCGAGTACTCGCTGCTGGACCGCGCCTCCGAGGACACCGTGCAGCCCTCCGCCGCCGTGCACGGTCTGGGGTTCCTGGCCTGGGCCCCGCTGGGCCGCGGCGTGCTCACCGGCAAGTACCGGCACGGCACCCCGGCCGACTCGCGCGGCGCGTCACCGCATTTCACTCGCTATGTGGGGCGGTACCGCACCGAGCAGGCGGCCCGCGTGGTCGAGGCGGTGGTCACCGCGGCCGAAGGCCTCGGCACCACGCCGCTGTCCGTGGCCTGCGCCTGGGTGTTGGGCCGGCCCTCGGTGACGTCGGTCGTCGTCGGGGCGCGGGACCGCGCGCAGCTGATCGGTTCGCTCGGTGCGGAGCAGGTGGTGCTGCCGGCCGAGATCCGCAGCGCCTTGGACGACGTCAGCGCAGCCGGGTAGCGCAGTCGCTGGCTTCGCGCCGCTTTTCGAGATGGCTCCGCGCCGATTACCCGCAGGTCGCGCCACAAATTCGCGGCGCTACCCGCGGATTCCTGGCGCGAAGCGGGGCGCCGGCCGGCGCTCCGGGCAGAAAGTGCGGGCGGGCGCACGACACCCGGCTGGTCCACTCGCCCCCCGCCTGCGGGTAGCCTGCCGGGCGTGCCCGACGTGTTCGCCGAATTCTGCGCCGCCGGCCTCTGGCCGGGCGTCGGGCCAGGGCTGATCAAGCAGTTTGCAGCCGCCGGGATCCGCTCCCCCGCCGACGTCACCGCCCCGAACCTCGCCGCGCTGCCGCGGATGACCGACCGCCGGGCCAACCGCCTGCTGACCGGCTTCATCGGCGCGGGTCAGCTGTACGACATCGCCGAACTGCTGGTCGCGGTGGAGATCCCGGCCCGCTGGGCGACCCGGCTGTCCGAAGGGCTGGGCGTCGAAGCACCGAACATGCTGCGCGAGGACCCCTGGCGGCTCATCGCCGTCCTGCCTGACGCCACCGTCGCGCAGGCCGACCGACTGGCCCGCGAGCTGCATCCCGGGGTGCGGCGGGACGACCCGCGCCGTGGTCGGGCGCTGGTGCAGTGGACCCTGGCCCGGCACGCCCGCGACGGGCATACCACCTCACCGGCCGCCCTGGTCGCCAACGGCATCCGGCCCTTCGGCGTCGACCCCGAACCGGCGATCGGCGCCGCCCTGCTGTCCAACGAGGTGCTGTCCGTGTCCGCGCCCGACGGCAGCGCCGGCGAGCGATGGCTGGCCCGCAAACAACTGGCCGACGCGGAGAACACGATCGCCGAGGGCCTGGCGCGGCTGGTCCGCAACGCCAAGACCCTCGCCGGCGAGCGGGCGGTGAAACGGGCCGTCACCGACCTCGACGAGGTGCAGGCCGGCGCTGTCGCGCTCGCCGCCAGGCACGGTGTCAGCCTGCTCACCGGCGGGCCGGGAACCGGCAAGAGCCGCACCGTGGAGGCGATCGTCAAGCTGTGCCAGGAGGTGGAGGCGTCCATCGCCCTGGCCGCGCCGACCGGCCGGGCCGCCAAGCGGCTCGAGGAACTGGCCGGCAACGCCGCGTCGACGGTGCACCGGCTGCTGGACGCCCGCCCACCGGACGCGGGCTCGACGTCCTACGTGTTCGACCGGGACGCCGGCAACCCGATCGAGGCCAAGGTCGTCGTCGTCGACGAAACGTCCATGCTGGACGTGGAACTCGGCGCCGCGCTGATCGCCGCCATCGCCGACGGCGCGCACCTGGTGATCGTCGGCGATCCCGCGCAGCTGCCGTCCATCGGCCCGGGAAGGGTGCTCGGCGACCTGATCGACAGCGGCGTCATCCCCGTCACCGAACTCAGCAGGCTGTACCGGCAGGACGAGGGCGGCACCATCGCTCGCCTCGCGATCGCGGTCCGCGCCGGCGAACTCCCCGCCGTCAGCGACCCCACCCACGAGGTGGTCATCGTTCCGGCCCGGGGGTCGGACGAGGCGGCGCACCGGGTGGTGCAGGTCGTCACCGACTCCATCCCCCGGGTCTTCGAGTGCGAGCGCGACCAGATCCAGGTCGTCACGCCCGTGCATCGGGGACCGGCAGGCACCCAATCCCTCAACCGGGCGCTCAAGGCCAGGCTCAACCCGGGCAACGGCACCGTCCGCGGCTTCGACCCCGGCGACCGAGTCGTCGCGACCGCGAACCACCTGGATGCCGAACCGAGCGGTTACGCGAACGGCGAGGTCGGCACCGTGCTGTCCTGCGGGGACAACTCAATCCGGGTGGCGTTCACCGGCGGCGAGGCGGAGATCAGTGGCAAGGCACTGGGCGACCTGCTGCACGGCTGGGCGATCACCGTGCACCGGGCGCAGGGGTCCGAATGGGAGGCCGTGGTCGCGGTGCTCCCGCCGGAGGCCGGCGGCATGCTGTCCCGGCCGCTGGTCTACACCGCGCTGACCCGAGCCCGGCGGCACCTGTCGGTGGTGCACGCGGCCGGCCCGGCGGTCGCCCGCGGCGTACGGGAGATCGGTTCGCTCCCGCGGCGCACCCGGCTCGCCCGGCTGCTGCGCGAGGAACTGTCCACGGAACCCAGCGCCGACGGTGGCCAGGACGCCCTGCCGCTGACGAATTCGGCATGATGGCAGCATGTTCGGTTCCAGCGATGCCGGTGCGGAGGCGGTCGTCGGCGACGGCGGGTCCGCCGGGGCGTCGATCACGGCCGGTCGGCCGCGGTGGGCGCCCAGTGACGAGTTCGAGTACCAGCCCCTGCGGATCGACTCCCGGGTTTCGCGATCCGCGGCCGCGTCGATGCTGGCGATCCGGGCCGAGTTCGCCGGCTGGGAGCTGGCCAGGGTGTTGAGATTCCCGGACGGCACCCGGCGGGTGTGGTTGCGGCGCAAGCGCTCCCCCGCACTGCTACCCGACCTGATCCCATGACGGCATCACCTCGCGGATCGCGGTGAGACGGGAGGTCGATCCGGCCTGGCGGGTGACCCGCTCCGCGGTGCTGCGGGACGCAGCCGGCGTGTCCATCGCGACCGGCGCCTACGGCATCTCCTTCGGCGCGATCTCGCTGGCCGGCGGGCTTGACCTGTGGCAGACGATGGCGCTGTCGCTGCTGATGTTCACCGGCGGCAGCCAGTTCGGGCTGGTCGGGGTGGTGGCCGGCGGTGGAGCGCCGCTGGCCGGAGCGGCGACCGCGATCATGCTCGGCGCCCGCAACGCGCTGTACGGGCTGCGGTTGGCCGAGCTGCTGCGGCTGCGCGGGTGGCGCCGGTTCGCGGCCGCGCAGCTGATCATCGACGAGTCGACGGCGATGTCCATCGGCCGGGCTTCACCGCGGGCGGCCCGCCTGGGGTTCTATTCGACCGGGCTCGGCGTGTTCGTGCTGTGGAACCTGGGCACGCTGGTCGGTGTGCTCGGCGCTGCCTGGCTGGCCGACCCGCGCGCGCTCGGCCTGGACGCCGCGGCGCCGGCGGCGTTCCTGGCCCTGCTCGCGCCCCGGCTCCGCGGGCGGGAGGCATGGGCCATCGCGCTGGCCGCGGCGGTGGTGGCGGTGGCGACGGTGCCGTTCGTCCCGGTCGGGTTCCCGGTGCTCATCGCCGCGCTGGTCGGGATCGTCGCCGGGTTCCTGCCCGGGAGCACCGGGCCGGAGGGTGCGACCGGTGTGGACGAGGTGGTCGAGGAGATCGACCCACCTTCCGACCGTCCGGACCGTGCGTCGTGATGCTGTGGATCGGGGTGCTCGCCGGCTGCCTGGGCTGCTACCTGCTCAAGCTGGCCGGCGTGTCGGTGCC
>JBIOVW010000072.1:0-3165 GCA_044867945.1 Nakamurella sp.
CCGCCCGGAACGACGCGCGGGCCGCCCGCCGAGGAGTCGGCGGTGCCGGACACCCCGGATTCCGCGGCGTCGGCCCCGACCGACGTGCACCGCGTGCCACCGCGCCCGGCTTCATCGGACGAGTCCCGCGACTCCTGACCGAACCGATGAGTTCGCCCCCTCCCGGCGGTCTGCTCCAGCAGCATGCGTCGAGAGGAGAACCCCATGTCCACGACCCGCACCCTCGAGGTGCCAGGTGCCGTCCTGCCCTACGACGTGCACGGCCCGCTGCCGACCGCCGACGGTCGGCCACCGCTGGTCATGATCGCCCACCCGATGACGGCGGCCGGATTCACGACGCTGACCTCGTACCTGCCCGACCGGACCGTTGTCACCTACGACCCGCGCGGCCTTGGCCGCAGCACCCGGTCGGACGGGCGACGGGACCACGATCCCGAGCAGCACGCCCGGGACGTGCACGCGCTCATCGCGGAGCTGGGCGGGCCGGTTGAGCTGTTCGCCAGCAGCGGCGGTGCGGTCACCGCGCTGGCGCTGGTCGCCGCGCATCCCGACGACGTCACCACCCTCGTCGCGCACGAGCCGCCATTGCTCGCCCTGCTGCCGGATGCCGAGGAGGCGTTCGCGGCCGAGCGAGCGAACCATGAGGCCTACCGGGCCAAGGGGTGGGGGCACGGTATGGCCGGATTCATCGCGATGACCTCCTGGCAGGGCCCTTTCACCGCGGAGTTCGCGGCCCGGCCGCTGCCCGACGCGGCCGCGTTCGGCCTTCCGGCATCGGACGACGGATCGCGGGACGATCCGCTACTGTCCGGCGTGTCGAACGCCATCACCGCCTACCGACCCGATTTCGGCGCGCTCGGCGCGGCGCCGACCAGGATCGTCATCGCAGCCGGCATCGAATCCAAGGGCGGGATGACCTGGCGCACCGCCGAGGCCGCCGCGGCGACGCTCGGTGAGCCGCTGGTCGAGTTCCCCAGCCATCACAGTGGGTTCTCCGGTCCGGAGTTCGGCTATCCCGGCCGGCCGGAGGAGTTTGCGGCCCGGCTGCAGGAGGTGCTCGCCGGGGCCCGGTGAGCGTTGTCGGCCGACCGGTGGGCAGGCCCCGGCGTGCCTGGCCCGCGCCGCCGACCCGGCGTGTCACTGTGGGTCGGTGCTCGCCGATCTGGCTCCCGAACGCGCGACCGCGCCCCCGGCCGGGGATCAGCCTGCCGCGACCGGGCTGGTCGTGGCCGCCGCCGCGGTCCGCGGCGCCGTGGTCGCCGTCGCCGGGGTGCTGCTGACCGCCGGCCTGGCCCTGATGGTGTGGGCGATCACCCCTGCCTCCGGCCCGGACGCCGCGGCGGCCCTGCGCGGCGGCGTCACCGCGTTCGCGCTGGCCAACCTGATGCCGGTAGCCGTCGATGACGTCACGCTGAGCCTGCCACCGCTGCTGCTCACCGCCGTCCCGGCGATCCTGCTGTTCGTGACCGCCCGGCGCGGCCGGTTCCTACCGGTGGGCCGCTACCAGGAATCGGTCGCGATGCTCACCACCGCCGGCGTATACGGGCTGGTCGTCGCGGCCACCACCCGGGGGTATTCCGCGCCAGGCGCGGTGCCGGCCGGCTGGGTGTGGACCGCCTTCGCGCTTGCCCTGGTCGCCACGGCCGCCGGCATGCTCCGCGCCGGCTCCGCGTGGACGCGATGGTTGACCGCGACACTGCCCGGCTGGGCTCGGTTGGGCATGCGCGGCGGCCTGATCGGGGTGGCCGCACTGCTCGGCGCGGGAGCCCTGGTCCTCTCCTGCGGGCTGATCCTGCGCTTCGGTGCCGCGGTCGGCATCGCAGCCGCCGCGGCGCCGTCCTGGCTGGACGGCCTTGGCATGACCATGCTGGGTCTGGCCTACCTGCCCAACGCGATAGTCGCGGCGGTCGGCTACGTCTCGGGGGTCGGCTTCGAGGTGGGGCCCGGCACCTATTCGCCGCTGGCCACCTCCACCGTCGAGCTGCCCGGGGTGCCGCTGCTGGCTGCGGCGCCGCAGCACGACGGACGCACCTCGCTGGGCCTGGCCTGCCTGGTGGTGCCGCTGCTGGTCGGCGGCCTGGTCGGCCGGCCGGCCATCCGGCAGCTGGTCACTCGGGCGGACCGGGTGGCCGCCGCCGCGGTGGCCGCGGGCGCGACCGGCGCGGTCCTGGCCGCGCTGGCCCTGGTCGCGGGTGGCGGTGTCGGGGACGGTCGCTGGTCGACCATCGGGGTCAATGCCGCGCTGCTCGGACCGTTGCTGATCGTCCAGGTCGGGGCGGTCGCGGTGATGATGGCCGCCGTCACCGGTTGGCGGACTGTGCCCTGGCGGATCCGCGATATCGGCGCGGACCCGGCGCCGACGAGACTGAAGCGATCGCGCAGGGGCCGCCGGCCGGCGGCGGCCGAGCCGGCCGCGGAGGAGAGGAAGCGGCGCCGCGGCCGGACGCGCCGGGCGGCGCGCGCCGACCCCGAGGAGGCGACCGCGGAGCAAGCTCCAGCGGAGCAAGCGACGGCGCAGCAACCGACGGCGCAGCACCCGACGGCGCAGCAGTCGGCAGACACGCCCGCAGATGCGGCATCGGACCCAAACGCGCCGATCGAGGACCCGGCCGCCGGTGAGGGCGTCGCAGACTCCGACGAGCCGGCCGAGCCCGAGCCGACCGAGCCCGAGCCGGCCGAGACCTAGGGTCGCTCCAACCGACTCGATGGTCCGCCCGTTCACGGCCCGGTGCACGCCACCGTGACCGGCACCGTCAGCGCTAGCAGCTCGGCCGGCACAGACGCTGCCCGACCGCATCCAGGAAGATCTCACCGATCTGCCGGGGATCCTGGGACAGGTAGGTGGCGCCGCCGGTGGCGTTGCTGATCTGTTGCAGGGCGCCCACGTCACTGTCCGGGCCGAAGGCGATCGAGATCACCGGGACGGGCTTGGCCGGGTCCTGCTCGGCGGCCAGCGTGCTCAGCAGTTGGTCCATGGTGATGCTGTTGTCGTCGTCGTTCATGCCGTCGGTGAGGATCAGCACCGAGTTGACCCGGTCCGGGTCCCAGCCCGCCCGCACCGACCGGACCGCCTCCAGCGCCGTGTCGTACAGGCCGGTCCCACCGTTCGGGATGGCCCGCAGGTCGTTGAGCGCGGCGGCCAGCCCGGCGGCGCCGGTGCGGGCC
>JBIOVW010000073.1:0-12818 GCA_044867945.1 Nakamurella sp.
CGTCGCCCCGGTGGCCTGGTATTCGGCGGTGCGGCTGGCCCGGCCGGCGTCGTGGTGGGCGCGTCACCGGTACCGCGGACGCCGAGCGCCCAAACTGAAGCGCGCCACGGATCGCGAACGCAAGTTCGACGACAGGTGGGATCCGCGGTGGCGCTGGCTGTCCGACGTGATCGCCGGCGCTCCGTCCGCCGACGCCGTGCCGCCGGCCCTCGCAGACCCACCCGCAGCCCCGCCCGGTCCGACCCATCCACAGGTGCGGTCCGACGGGGTCTCATAAGGTGAGAGCGTCTCTGACGTCCGTCAGGAACCGCCGAACCCGGCCCGGGTCCGGCGGCGGACCGCCCTCCCGCGCCGCCATGGCCTGCCCGATCAGCTCCCGATCCGCGCCGGCGTCCGCCAGCACCGCCCGACCCGCCGCGGCCTTGGACGGCCATACCCCCGTGCGGGAGCGGTGCAGCGCCCGGCAGGCGTTGAGCACCGCGTCGTCGGCGAGCGGCACCGGTGACGCGAGATGCCAGTCGAGCGAGCGCACCAGGAGTCCGACCAGCACGTCGTCCGGCGGCGAGCCGAACACCCGTGCGGCGGGCGGCCCGACCAGCGCCCGACCGTTCCCGGCCAGGATGCTGCGGTCGATTGCGTACCAGAACGAGCCGTCCGCCTCGGGCCGGTCGGCCGGGTCGAACGTCGCCCGGAAGCCCATTCGCGCACCCGTGTTCAGCTCGACCTCGAACCCGGGCTCCGCGCCCCCGGCCGCCGCGACCTCGGCCCGGTAGACGACAAGCTCAACGCCCCGGGCCGGGCACGGCAGGGCCTCGTGTCGGAGTCGGTCCACCAGGGTCCGCTTGGCCGATTCCGAGAGCACATCGCGGCACACGACGGCGATGTCGATGTCGCTCCGGCCGGGCCGGTAACCGTCCAGGGCGAGGGATCCGCCGACGTACACGCCGACCAGATCGTCGCCGAACTCCGCCGCGCAACGTCTCGCGAGCTCCGCGAGATAGGCTCGGACATCGGCTTCGTCGGACGTCATGATGCGATCGAGTATGCGCCGACGGTCGGATCGTGACCGACCTTCTTTCACGAGCGCTCGTACGCGCGGCGGAGCAGTCCGTGGAGCTCGTCGTCGACGTCGTCGATCTCGGTGATCGCGACCTTGTGCGTGCACATTCCACTCGTAGCCACGAGCCTGCCGATCGGCGGTTCGCCCGGCAGGTTCAGGCCGAGGTCGATCCGCCCTCGGGCGGCCGGCGTGACGAGCGCGAACTGCTTGCGTCGCCGCAGGGAGACCGATGTCTTCTTCGGCGCGACCTCGACGTCGTCACCCAGATCCAGGGCAACCGCGACGATGCGGTCGTAGATCGGTCGGAGCCCGCTCTTGGGCCCCTGGTACTGGGCGGCCACGAGATCATCGTCGCCAATGGATGCCCCGGCGGCGAGGTGTCGATGCGCGACGAGGTTGGCGTAGCCGTGGCCCATCCGGTGTTCTCGCTTGAGGTAGTCCACGACCTGGCCGTGCCTGGACAGGTCCAGGGGCGCCAGCACCGAGAGCCACTGATCCAGCGAGCGGCCGGTGCGCTCGGGCAGGTTGGCGATCATCGTGGCGGTCGCGTCGTCGACCATCTCGGACTCCTCACTCGGGGGGTTCGGGGACGTGGTCGGTACGGGTGCGGGCGGGCATCGCCCAGATGAAGGTGCGCCAGAGGGCGTAGCGGGCCTTGAGGCCGCGGCTGATGTCGCCGGTCTCCAGCAGTCTCTTGAGTTCGGGCAGGATCATCGCCCACGTGCTGTCCACCTGGTCGAGCTTGGGTGTGTCGGCCGGCCAGCCGGTGTGCCGCAGCGTGACCTGCGTGCCACCGTCCACCTCGGTCAACTCCCAGGTGACCACCGTCCACGGGTCGTCACGGGTGGTCAGCCGTTGCGTGTGCGACAGTCGACGCGGTGGTTCCACCTCCAGAACCCGGCCGACGATGAAGATCCGCTTGCCGTCCGGGGACTTGTAGTAGAGCGGCGCGCCGACGGCGAGCGTCGAGTCCAGGACCGTGTCCATCATCGCCCGCTGCTTCCCGTCCAGCTTGGTGAGTTCGTCCCACACCGCGCCGATCGGTGCGCGGATAACGGTCCGGTGCATCAGTTCTCGCTCAGCCAATGTTGCGCTCCCGCCCGGACCGGTGCTGTTCGACGGTGTCCTTGAGGCCGACCAGGGCCGCCACCCACGGCTGCGTGTAGCCGGCGACCCATCGCTGGTAGATGCGCTGGATGGGCACCGCATTCAGATGGTTCAGCCGCTGCCGCCCACGTGGCTCGACGATCACCAACTCCGCCTCGCGGAGCACGACGAGGTGCTGCATCACCACATGCCGATCGAGTCCCATGGCGTCGACGACCTCACCGGTGGTGCGCGCGCCGTCGCGCAACTGGTCCAGGATCGAGCGGCGCACCGGATTGGCCAGCGCGCGCCACACACCGTCGTCATCAATAGGTAGGTTGTTCATTACGTAATGAGCGTACTACCTATGGGGCCGCTGCGCCGGTTCGGCCCCCGAACATTGGCAAGATGGGTGGCCATGGACGCGGGGATGGGACCGGCTCGACGGGTCGGGGCCGGCCGATTCGCTCCCAGCCCGTCCGGTGATCTGCACCTGGGCAACCTGCGCACCGCGCTGCTGGCCTGGTTGTTCGCCCGCTCGACCGGCCGATCGTTCCTGGTGCGGGTGGAGGACCTCGACCGGGTGCGGCCTGGCGCCGCCGACCGCCAGCTGGGGGACCTGGCGGCGATCGGGTTGGGCTGGGACGGCCCTGTGGTGCGCCAGTCGGACCGGACCTCGCGGTACGAATCAGCGATCGGTGCGCTGGCCGCGCAGGCTCTGACGTACGAATGCTTCTGCACCCGGCGGGAGATCCGGGAGGCGGCATCCGCGCCGCACCCGGATCCGGCATTCCCGCAGCGGCTGGGCGCGGACGGCGCCTACCCCGGCACCTGCCGCGATCTGACGGCCGAGCAGGTCGCGCGGCGCCGGGCCGCGGGCCGGCCGGGCGCACTGCGGCTGCGGGCCGGTGTCGACCACTGGAGGGTGGACGACCTGCTCGCCGGTCCGTTCTCCGGGGCGGTCGACGACCTGGTGCTGCGCCGCAACGACGGGGTGGCCGCCTACAACCTCGCGGTGGTGGTGGACGACGCCGCGCAGGGCGTGGACCAGGTAGTCCGCGGTGACGACCTGCTCACCTCCGCGCCGCGGCAGGCGTATCTGGGTTCGCTGCTCGGGCTGCCGCCCGTCGAGTACGCACACGTGCCGCTGGCCCTCAACGAGCACCGGCAGCGGCTGGCCAAACGGGACGGCGCGGTGACCCTGCCCGACCTGACCGCCCTGGGGGGGACCGCGGGCGACGTGCTCGGGCTCCTTGCGGTGTCGCTGCGGCTGGCCGCACCCGGCGAGCGGGTGACGCCCGAACAATTGCTCGCCCGGTTCGACCCGGCCGCCCTTCCGCGCGAGCCCTGGGTCGTCCGTCCCGATGAACTCCTACGGGCTGCTTTGATGTCCAGGTGACCGAACTACCGCCGGACCCTGCTGCGTCCAAGCCGCGGTTGGGCAACTATGACCTGATCGTGGTGCTGTTCTGCGGCCTGCTGCTGATCTCCAACATCGGTGCCACCAAGCTGATCCAGTTCGGGCCGATCATCACCGACGGCGGGGCGATCCTGTTCCCGCTGACCTACATCCTCGGCGATGTGCTGTCCGAGGTGTACGGGTTCCGCCGGGCAAGGCGGGCGATCCTGATGGGCTTCGGCCTGTCGATCCTGGCGGCGCTGACGTTCTATCTGGTGCAGGTGGCACCCGCCGCCGACGCGTACGAGAATCAGGCTGCCTTCGAGGCGGTCCTCGGTTTCGTCCCGCGCATCGTGCTGGCCAGCGTCCTTGGCTACCTGGCCGGACAACTGCTCAACGCGTACGTGCTGGTCAAGATCAAGGCGCGGACCAAGGAGCGGTCGCTGTGGCTGCGGTTGATCGGTTCCACGGTGGTCGGCGAGCTGGCCGACACCGTGGTGTTCTGCACGATCGCGTTCTTCGGGGTGATCACCGGCGCCGAGTTCGTCAGCTATGTGATCACCGGTTACCTGTACAAGGTGCTGATCGAGGTGGTCTTCCTGCCGGTGACCTACCCGGTGATCGCGCTGGTCAAGCGGCACGAGCCGGACTACGTCCCCGGCGCCGCCGTGCGCGTCTGACCCCCAGCCACCCACCTCACCCATCCGCCCACCCACCCATCCACCCCTCCACTCCGAGTTGATCATGGGGGAAGGGTTGTTATGACGCCGTCATAACAACCCTCCCCCCATGATCAACAGCGAGGGCGGGCGCGCGTGGCGCTATCGTGTAGCACATGGGGATCGGGTTGCGTGAGCTGCGCAACCGCACGAGCTGGGTGATCGACCGCGTCCGATCGGGCGAACGTGTGACGCTCACCGTTCGCGGCGAGCGAATTGCCGACATCGTGCCGCACGAACAGCGCACGCGCTGGCTCTCCGGTGCTCAGCTGCGAGACGAACTCACGGATCGAGCCGCCGATCCGGGGCTCAACGATGAGCTGGCCGACCTGACCGGCCAGACTCTCGATGCACTGTGACGCCACCGGCCGCCCGGGCTGCTCAACACCTCCGTATTCATCGCCCGCGAATCTGGGCGTCCTCTCGGCGACCTTCCGGAACGTGTTGCCGTCTCGGTGGTCTCCGTCGGCGAACTGCAACCCGGCGTGCTAGTTGCAGCTGACCCCGGCACCCGAAGCCGGCGGGCGGACATGTCGGCGCTGGCCCGTGCGGCCGATCCGCTGCCCATCAGGTCGTCCTTGGCGCGCCTGGTCGCGGACTGCAAGGCAGCCAACGTCCATCGCGTGGTGAAGTTGACTGATGCGCTGATCGCCGCCACCGCCATCGAACACGGGCTTCCTGTCGTCACTCAAGACGACGATTTCGACCAGATGGCTCGTGCACATCCGCCTCTGCAGGTCATCAAGGTGTGAGCGAGGCTTGCCGAGCGAACCATAAACGCCGGCGCCGGCGCCGCGTCCGGGTCGCAGAGCCTGCGAGGCGTACCGGAGAGGCGGCGGTGTGAGCGAGGCTTGCCGAGCGAACCATTAACGCCGGCGGCCGGTGTGAGCGGCCACCTTGCCCTCAGCAACTTCGGTCAGCGGGTGGGCAGCAGGTCGGCGGGGTCGCGGTAGGGCAGGTCGTGCGCCACGGCGACGGGCTCGTTGGTCAGCTGCCCGCCCAGCGTGGACAGTCCGAGCGCGAGCGCCGGGTCCGCGGCGGCCGCGCCGGCCACCCCCTGCCCCGCCACGCGAACCAGGTAGGGCAGGGTGGCCGAGGTGAGCGCCAGCGTGGACGTGCGGGCGACCGCGCCGGGGATGTTCGCGACGCAGTAGTGCACGACTCCCTCTTCGACGTAGGTCGGGTCGGCATGCGTGGTGGGCCTGCTGGTCTCGAAGCAGCCGCCCTGGTCGATCGCGATGTCGACGGCCACGCTGCCGGGCCGCATGCTGGCGATCATCTCCCGGGTGACCAGCTTGGGCGCCTTGGCGCCGGGCACCAGCACCGCGCCGATGACCACGTCGGAGTCGGCGATGTACGCGGCCATCCGGGCGCGGTTCGGGGTGACCAGATCCAGCCGACCACCGAAGATGTCGGACAGATAGGCGAGCCGCGACGGGTTGGTGTCGACGACCCGCACGATCGCCCGCATGCCCAGGGCGATCTTGGCGGCCTCGGTGCCGGACACGCCGCCGCCGATGATGGTGACCTTGGCGGCCGGGGTGCCGGGCACGCCGCCGAGCAGGATCCCGGCGCCGCCGGACGGGCTCTCCAGGGCGTGCGCCGCGGCCTGCACGGCCATCCGGCCGGCGACCTCGCTCATCGGGGTGAGCAGCGGCAGCTTGCGGTCCGGGGTCTGCACGGTCTCGTAGGCGATGGAGTCGATCTTCCTGTCGATGAGGAACTCGGTGAGCTGCCGGTCGGCCGCCAGGTGCAGATAGGTGAACAGCTGCTGACCCTCGCGGAACCGGTGGTACTCAGCCGGGATCGGCTCCTTGACCTTGACGATCAGGTCAGCGCCGGCGAACACGTCGTCGGCGGTGCCGACGACCTTCGCGCCGGCCGTGGCGTACTCGGCGTCACTGAACCGGCTCCCGGTGCCGGCGCCGGCCTGCACCAGCACCTGGTGGCCGTGGTGAACGAGTTCGGCGACGCCGTCGGGCTGCACGGACACCCGGTTCTCGTTGTTCTTGATCTCGCTGGGGACGCCGACGACGAGTGCGGACACGGTGGGACTCCTTCACGGGGTGGCGCGGGGGCGGGGTGCGCGGGGATAGTGCGCATGGGTGGTCGCGCCCACGCCGGGAGTGTCCGACGTGGGCGAGCAGTACACGTTTGAGCTGAGGTCAGAGCTTGGTCCAGGCGTCCTTCAGGACGGACCGCATGGCCGACTCGATCTGGTCGAACTCGGCCTGGCCGCACATCAGCGGCGGCGCGAACTGGACGACGGCCTGGCCGCGGTCGTCGGCCCGGCAGTAGACGCCGGCCTCCCACATACCGGGAGCGACGATGCCGCGCAGGATCCGTTCGCAGTCCTCCCGGCTGAACGGCTCCCTGGTGGCCTGGTCGCGGACGAGCTCGACGGACCAGAAGTAGCCGTTGCCGCGGACGTCTCCGACGATCGGCAGGTCCAGCAGCTTGCCCAGTGTGGCCTCGAACGCGCCCTCGTTGCGCAGCACGTTGCCCAGCAGATCCCGCTTGGAGAACACGTCGAGGTTGGCCAGCGCGGCGGCGCAGGCCACCGGGTGACCGCCGAAGGTGTAGCCGTGCGGGAACGCGACGGTGCCCGTGCTGAACGGTTCGAAGATCCGGTCGGAGATGATCGCTGCGCCCAGGGCGGCGTAGCCGGAGGTCAGACCCTTGGCGGTGGTGATGATGTCGGGCTGGTAGCCGAACTTGTCGGCGCCGAACATGGTGCCCAGCCGTCCGTAGGCGCAGATCACCTCGTCGGAGACCAGCAGAACGTCGTAGGTGTCGCAGATCTCGCGCAGCCGCTCGAAGTAGCCGGGGGGCGGCGGGAACGAGCCGCCGGCGTTCTGCACCGGTTCGACGAACACCGCGGCCACCGAGTCCGGACCCTCGTTCAGGATGGCCTGCTCGAACTGGTCCGCGGCCCACCGACCGAACGCCTTCTCGTCACCCGCGACATGTTCGGGCGCTCGGTAGAAGTCGGTGTTCGGCACCTTGACCGCACCGGGCACCAGCGGGGCGAAGGGAATCTGGAAGCCCGGAACGCCGGTGATGGCCAGCGCGCCCTGGGTGGTGCCGTGGTAGGCCACCGCGCGGCTGATCACCTTGGTCTTGTTGGGCCTGCCGGTCAGCTTGAAGTACTGCTTGGCGACCTTCCAGGCGGTCTCGACGCTCTCGCTGCCGCCGGTGGAGAAGAACACCTTGTTCAGGTCGCCCGGGGCCAGGGCGGCCAGCCGGTCGGCCAGCTCGATGGCCGGCGGGGTGGCGTACGACCACACCGGGAAGTAGGCCAGCTTGCGGGTCTGCGCGTCGGCGGCGGCCGCGATCTCCTCGACACCGTATCCGGCCTGCACCACGAACAGCGCGGACAGCGCGTCGAGGTACTTGCGGCCGTTGGTGTCCCACAGGTAGGCACCCTCACCGCGCTCGATCACCGGCACCGGCTTGTTCGCGAAGGTGCCCATCCGGGTGAAGTGCATCCACAGGTGGTCGGCCGCGCCGTTCGGTCCGGCGGTGGCGGGTTCGATGAGAGCGGTCATCGTTCTGATCTCCTCTTGCGACGAAGCGCGGTCAGTTGTTCTGCGGGAAGCCGAGGTTCAGCCCGCCGTGGCTGGGTCCAGCCAGCGGGAGGTGACGACCTTGCCGCGGGTGAAGAAGTGCACGCCCTCGGCGCCGTGCGCGTGCGTGTCGCCGAAGAGTGAGTCCTTCCAACCGCCGAAACTGTAGTAGGCCACCGGCACCGGAATCGGCACGTTGATGCCGATCATGCCGACCTGCACCTCGTTCTGGAATCGGCGGGCGGCGCCGCCGTCGTTGGTGAAGATCGCGGTGCCGTTGCCGAACGGGTTGCTGTTCACCAGGTCCAGGGCCTGGTCGTAGGAATCGACCCGGACCACGGACAGCACCGGACCGAAGATCTCGTCGGTGTAGCAGCTCATGTCGGTGGTGACATGGTCCAGCAGGGTCGGGCCGAGCCAGAACCCGTCCGCTCCGCCATCGGGCTCGACCAACCGGCCGTCGACCACGACGCCGGCGCCGGCCTGTTCGGCCATCTCCACGTACCCGGCGACCTTGTCCCGGTGTGCCGCGGTGACCAACGGACCCATGTCGCAACCCCGGGTGCCGTCACCGGTGCGGATGGTCCGGGCCCGCTCGGCGACCTTGGCGACGAGCTCGTCGGCGATGTCACCGACCGCGACGGCCGCGGAGATGGCCATGCAGCGTTCGCCGGCGGAGCCGAACCCGGCGTTGACCAGCGCGTCGGCGGCCAGGTCAAGGTCGGCGTCGGGCAGCACGATGGCGTGATTCTTCGCCCCGCCCAGGGCCTGCACCCGCTTGCCGTGCGCGGTTCCGGTGGCGTACACGTACTGCGCGATCGGCGTCGAGCCCACAAACGAAATCGCCTTCACCGACGGGTGGGTCAGCAGTGTGTCGACGGCCAGCTTGTCGCCCTGCAGCACGTTGAACACGCCGTCCGGCAGGCCCGCCTCGGCCCACATATCGGCGATCCACAGCGCCGCCGACGGGTCCTTCTCGCTCGGCTTGAGGATCACGGTGTTGCCGGTGGCGATGGCGATGGGGAAGAACCACATCGGCACCATGGCCGGGAAGTTGAACGGCGAGATGATGCCGACGACGCCCAGCGGCTGCCGGATCGAGTGCACGTCGACGCCGGTGGAGGCGTTCTCGGTGAACGACCCCTTGACCAGATGATTGATGCCGCAGGCGAACTCGACGACCTCCTGGCCGCGGCTGACCTCCCCGAGGGCGTCGGACAGGACCTTGCCGTGCTCGCTGGTGATGATCGCCGCGAGCTCGCCCTTGCGCGCCTGCAGCAGCTCGCGGAACCTGAACAACACCGCGGCGCGCTTGGCCAACGAGGTGTCCCGCCAGGCGGGGAAGGCGACCGCCGCGGCGTCGATGACGGCGCGGGCGTCCTCCAGGTTGGCCAGGGCGACGCGGCCGGTCACCTGCCCGGTGGCCGGGTTCGTCACCGGCGCGGTGGCGGCGCTGCTGCCCGGGAAAGGCTTGTTGTTGATCCAGTGGACGATCGGCGGCTGGGCGCTCGTGCTCACAATGATGTCCTCGCGGCTGTTGACGGTGTCCTCGTTGGGCCAAACATTGCCAGACAATCTTTTTCCTGTCTGTCAACTCCGCAGGCAGATTCTTTACACTGTGTCGGTGATTCCTACGGTACGCGAGGTGTTGGCCCTTCCGGTGCTGGCGGCCGGCCGACCCCGGGTGGTCGGCGGCGATGCGCGCCTGGACCGCCCGGTGCGCTGGGTGCACACCAGCGAGGTCGCCGATCTCACCGGCCTGCTCCAGGGCGGCGAACTCGTCCTGTCGACCGGTCTGGCCTTCGTGCACGAGCCCGCCGGCATGCTGGGCTACCTGCGCATGCTGGCCGACCTGCGGGTCTCCGCACTGGTGGTGGAACTCGGGTTGAACATTCCCGAGATGCCGGGAGGCATCGGCGATCTGGCCGACGAACTGGAGCTGCCGGTGATCGCGCTGACCGAAAGCACCCCGTTCGTCGATGTCACCGAGCAGGTGCACCGGATCATCATCGCCGACCGATACGAGGAACTGCAGTTCGCCCGGGCCACGCACGAGACGTTCACCAGCCTGAACATCGGCCGCGCGTCGCCGACCGACATCGTCACCCGGGCGTCGGAGATGCTGGCGGCACCCATCGTGCTCGAGGATCTGGGTTGGCACGTGTTGGCGTTCTGCGCCGCCGGCGGTCCCGCGGCGCGGCTGCTCGACGGGTGGCGGGACCGGTCCCGTCGGCATTCCGGGCCGGACGCGAGCGGGACGCCCGACTGGTCGGTGGTGCCCGTCGGCCTGGGCGCCGAGCAGTGGGGCCGGCTGGTCCTACCCGACCGTATCCCCGAGACCGGGCGTGCCCGAATGGTATTGGAACGGGCGGCCCAGTCACTGCAACTGCAACGCATGCTGGAGCAGGATCGGGACGCGCTGCTGGTGCAGGCGCTCGGGGGTCTGCTGGACGACCTGGTCAGCGGCCGGATCACCGGCGAGGCCGACGCGCTCGCCCGCGCCGGGGCGCTCGGCCTGGCCGTCGCCGCGCGGTACGTCCCGCTGGTGATCAAGGTGCCGCAGCGGCCCGGCACGGACGCACTCACCCAGGGCGCGGTGGACCGGCGGGTGCTCGCGGCCGCACGGCAGTCGGTCGCCGGGGCCGGACTCACCGCGATCGGTTCGATCCGCCGGGAGGGCACGGTCGCGGTGCTGATGACGTGTCCCTATCCGGCCGCGGTCGACGGTTCGCTGGCCGCGGTGTGCACCGGTCTGGCCGAGCGGTTGGCGGGCCGCCCGGAAACCGAGCGATGGGTGGCCGGCACGGCGGCCGCCACCACCGGTCTGGTCACGGCCGCGGCCGGACTGGTCGAGGCCGACCACGTCGCCGAGGTCGGCGCGACGATGACGGGCAGCCAACGGCTGTACCGTTCGGGGGACGTCCGGCTGCGCGGCCTGTTCGCGTTGCTGCGCAACGACCATCGGGTGCAGGCGTTCGCCGAGACCGAGCTCGGCCGGCTGCTCGACCATGACGCCCGCACCGGCGAAAACCTGACGTCCGTGCTGCGCGCCTACCTGGACAGCGGCGGGTCCAAGACCGACACCGCCCGGGCGACCGACCTGAGTCGACCCACGCTGTACGCGCGGCTGGGCGCGATCGAGCGGATCCTCGGCGTGTCACTGCAGTCGGTCGAGTCGCGGACGTCGCTTCACGCCGCCCTGATGGTCGTCGACATGGGGTGAGCGTTCGGCCGGTCCGCCGGTCAGGTCCGCGGGCTGCCGGCTCGTACCCTGCCTTCACCTGCGGGGTGCTCGGGCGGTGATACACGCTGCGCCACAGAGGTTTCCCAGTCCGTCGTCGAGGTCGGTTCAGGGGCGGGCCGCACGGGTTTCGCGGGTCGGGGAAGATCGTTTCTGAGATGTTCGTCACTGAAATGGGTGACGTTAGTGAGTGTTCACACGGGAAAGAGGGGTGGTGTCACTCTAATGGTCGGCCATCGCGTACCCGACCACCTCCTTGCTGAAAGAATCGAGCACCGAGAACGGTCGCCAAATACAGCCGGCCCTCCCACGTCCGAATATGGCTTAATGTCGCCGACCACCTTGCAAACTTGCAGCCGGCGCGGTCGCGATGAAATCGCGTCGAACCAGGTCCGGCAGGCCCACCAGGTCGAACCCCGGGATCGTCGTGACCGGCCGGTACGGCCGCGGCTGGCAGGCGACCAAGCACAGCTCACGCTTGCCTTCCAGGTTCCGGGCGCACCCGAGAAGAAGTCGACGTTTCACCGTCACACCGGTGTGGTCGGCCGAGGCGTCATCCGCACCGGCGCGGCCGCGGCCATGGCCAACGGGGCGCTGGAGTTCTTCGTGCCCACCGCCGCCGCCGAACTCCCGAGCGGGCTGCGCATCAACGCGGTCAGCCCGACCGTGCTGCGCGAGGCGGCACGCTACCACCCGTCGTTCCCCGGTTTCGTCCCGGTGCCGGCGGCCACCGTCGCGCAGACCTACCTGCGTTCCGTCGACGGCATCGTGACCGGCCAGGTCTTCCGGGTCGACTGAGCCTCCCGGTTCGCGTAGTACCGGCCGAGGAACTCGTCCCGGAACTCGTCGAACGTCCCGTCCTCGATGCCGGATCGGATCCGGTCGACCAGCCGAACCACGAACCGCTCGTTGTGGATCGTCGCCAGGGTCGCGGACAGCATTTCCTTGGCCCGGAACAGGTGGTGCAGGTAGGCCCGGGCGAAGTGGGCGCAGGTGTGGCAGTCACAGTCGTCGTCCAACGGCCCGAAATCCCGCTTGAACCGGGCATTGGTGATGTTGATCCGGCCACGTGACGTGTAGAGCGAGCCGTTGCGGGCCACCCGGGACGGCGAGACGCAGTCGAAGGTATCGGCGCCGTTCTCGATGGCGGTGAACATGTCGTCGGGCTCGCTGATGCCCAGCAGGTGCCGCGGTTTCGCCTCGGGCAGCTCGTCGCACACCCAGCGGACGATCGTGCCCAGGTTCTCCTTCTCCAGCGCGCCACCGATGCCGAACCCGTCGAGGCCCAGCGTCAGCAGGTCGCGGGTGGCCTGCCGCCGCAGGTCCTCATACTGGGCGCCCTGCACCACCCCGAACAATGCCTGGTACGGCCGGCTCACCCGTTCGTCGGTGAGCCGGCGATGCTCGGCCACGCAGCGCCCGGCCCAGGCGTGCGTGCGCGCCACCGACCGCTCCTGATACCCGCGGGTGTTCATCAGCGTGGTGCACTCGTCGAAGGCGAAGATGATGTCCGCGCCGAGCCGGTGCTGGATCCGCATGGAGATCTCCGGTGAGAACCGGTGCATCGACCCGTCCAGGTGCGATTTGAACGTCACCCCGTCGTCATCGACGGTGGCCAACCGGTTCTTGCCCGGGGCGATGACGTCGTCGGACTGCAGGCCGGCCGTGTTCATCGCGAGGACCTTCTTGAACCCGACGCCCAGGGACATCACCTGGAACCCGCCGGAATCGGTGAACGTCGGCCCGG
>JBIOVW010000074.1:0-2253 GCA_044867945.1 Nakamurella sp.
GTCGGAGCGCCGCGGTCCGTACTGGCTGAACTGGGGCGGTCACATCTTCGCCGGCGGCAATTCGTCGACCGGCTCGTTGCTGAGCGAGACAGGGATCGACCCGATAGCCGTACCCGGCACGCTGACCGGGCTCGCGATGAACGGACGGCTGCTGACGAGTGGACGGGTCGAGACGTACCCGTTCCGGATCCCGATGTCCAACGCCGACCGGCTTGCGATGATCAAGACCGGCATGAAGGTGGGCAGCAAGGTTCTCAAGTACGCCAAGGTCGTGCAGCAGCGGCCCGGGGAGGACCCGGCGGTGCGCCAGCAGCGGATCTACGACTTCGAGAACGACCGCAGCTTCGCCGAGTTCGTCGGGGACCTGCCGACCGACGCGGAGGCGCTGTTCCGGCCGACGGTGACCCGGTCGGCCGCCGACCCGGACGAACTGTCGGCCGGCGCCGGCATCGGCTACTTCAGCCTGGTCTGGAACATCGGGGCCGGCCTGAACCGGGGCATCGTCGGTGGCCCGTCCACCCTCACCGAGGGCATCGCGGCAGCGCTGGGCGATCGGGTGCACCTGAACACCGAGGTCCACGAGATCGTGCACCGCAAGAACTCGGTCGTGGTCCGCTACCGCGAACTCGGGGTGGACCAGGAGGTCGAGGCCCGGTACGTCGTGCTGGCCACCCCGGCCACCGTGGCCCACAAGGTGGCCGTCGACCTGCCCGCTGATGTACGCGACGCGCTGGGCAAGATCGTCTACGGGCCGTACGTGGCCGCGGCGTTCCTGACCGACGAGACCTCGCCGCGGCCGTGGGACTCGGCGTACGGCATCGCGACGCCCAAGCGGTCGTTCAACATCATTCTGAACCAGGCCAGCATCGTGCGGGGCGGCGAGACCAGCCGGCAGCCCGGCGGCAGCATCATGACGTTCTCCCCGGCCAGCCTGGCCCGCACGCTGCTGGCCAAGACGGACGAGGAGATCACCCAGATCTACCTCGACGATCTGAACCAGGTGCTGGACAGGAGGTTCAGCGATTCGGTCGTCGAGTCGCAGATCCAGCGGTGGGAGACCGGGGCGCCGTACTGCTTCCCGGGGCGCGGCAAGTTGCAGCCGGCGCTGACCAAGCGTGGCGGCAGCCGGGTGTTCCTGGCCGGCGACTACCTGGGCACCCTGTACACCGAAACGTCCATCTCGACCGGTTTCTCGGCCGCCCAGGAGGCCGCCAGCCTGCTGGCCACCGAGGGCCAGCAGGGCCGCAAGACCCTCACCCCACTGACCGCCCCGACCACCATCAACTGACCACCAACAAGCAAGAGGAGATTCGACATGGCACAGCAGCAACTCCGGGGAATCCTGACCGCCCTGGCCACCCCGTTCGGCGCGGACGGCGAACTCGACGAGGCGACGCTGCGCAAGGTCGTCGACCGTTCCATCGACGGCGGCGTGCACGGCGTGGTGGCCTGCGGGTCCACCGGTGAGTTCACCGCGCTGAGCTCGGACGAGCGGCGCCGCATCGTGGAGATCGTGGTCGACCAGGCCGGCGGCCGGGTGCCGGTGATCGCGCAGACCGGCGCGACCAGCACCGCCGAGGCGATCCGGCTGTCCCGGCATGCCGAGTCCGTCGGCGCGGACGTCGTGATGACCATCGCCCCCTACTACGAGCCGCTCTCGCTGGAGGAAACCACCAAGTACCTGCGGGACGTGGCCGGGTCGATCAGCGTGCCGGTGATGCTCTACAACATCCCGATGGCCACCGGCGTGGACCTGCAGCCCGAAACGGTCGGCGCGCTGGCCCGCGAGGTCGAGAACATCAGGTACGTGAAGAACACGACCGTCGACATGGCCCAGTCCGCGGCGTTGATCCACCACTACGGGGACGTCGTCTCCACGTTCGTCGGGTGGGACAGCCTGCTGCTGGCCTCGCTCGTCGAGGGTGCCGCCGGGGTCATGGCCGGCACCGGCAACATCGTCCCCGCCGAGCTCGTCGCGGTCTGGGACGCGGTGCAGACCAACGACATCCAGCAGGCCCGAAACGCCTGGAATGCCATCTTCCCGGTCATCGACGCCATCATGCAGCAGCCGTTCATCTCGGCGGTCAAGTCGGTCCTGGGCGCGGTCGCGCTGCCGGTCGGCCCGCCCCGCGCCCCGCTCGCCCCGCTGGACGCCGCCACCACCGCCCGCATCGCCGACCTGGTCGCCGAGGAGCGGTTGGTGTCCGCGTCCTGACACCGCAGGTGTCCTAACCCCGCACAGTGCGTCCGGCT
>JBIOVW010000075.1:0-3531 GCA_044867945.1 Nakamurella sp.
GCTGGACATGGCCTCACGGCGGGTGGTCGGCTTCGCCCTGGGCGAGCATCACGACGCCGAACTGGCCTATGCGGCGCTGGCCATGGCGGTGGCGGTGCGCGGCGGGCGGGACGCGATCGCCGGGGTCATCCTGCACACCGATTACGCCGAGCCTTGCGTTAAGCCTGGGAATCGTGTCCTGGCCTGTGCTGGCGGGGTTGTCTGACTGGTTCCTCGGCTTAACGACGAGGTGGTGCTATCGGAGGCTGTAGAGGGCTTGGAGCTTGTCCTGGGTGAGTCGCTGCGCGGGCGGCGAGTTGATCGCGGGCGTGGCCGCGTTGACGGCTTGTCGCATCATGTCCACGGTTGCGAAGGCGTAGAACGCTGCTGTGGTCGATACGTTCTCGTGTCTGATATGCGGGTGATCGCCAGTGGGTGATCTCACCGCCTGGGGGTCGTGCCCGTCGGCCGGCCTCACTGCTCCCCGGGAGTCCGCGTGATGTTCGTGCCGTGCTTGGTCCGCTCTATGCAAGGGTCGGAGGTTCGAGCGTTGAGCCTGGGTCATCCGTTGTTGGATGACTACCTCGCCTTCGTCGGTGCGCGCGCCAGGGTGAACACCTGGCTGGCCACGGCCTATGACCTGAAGGTGTTCTTCACCGTGGTCGGTAAGGAGCCGGCGCAGGTCACCGCACCGGATGTGTTCACCTTCCTCAAGGCGCAGCGGGCGCCGCGGCTTGGGGAGCGGGTGGTCCGGCTGGAAGACGGGGAGTCCGGTCTGGCCGCCCGCACGATCGCCCGGCGGCTGTCGAGCGTGTCGGGGCTGTTCGCCTATCTGTGCGCGCGTGGCGACGTCGGGGTGGTGCGCAACCCGGTCCCGAGGGGTCTGTCCAGTCGGGCGCCGGGCCGGCGCGGGCGGGGCGGGGTGCCGCTGGTGCGCACCCCCCGAACCCTGCCTCGGGTGCTGTCCCCGACCGAGGTAGACGCGGTGTTGAGGGCGCTGCGGACCCGGCGGGACCAGGCGATGGTGCAGGCGATGCTGTTGGGTGGGTTGCGCCGCTGCGAGGTGCTCGGGCTGCGCCTGGGTGATGTCCGGGCCGGCGAGCGACGGTTGTTCATCGCCGAGGGCAAGGGTGGTCGGCAACGGATCGTGCCGGTCTCGGGTCGATTCTTCGCCGCGCTGACTATCTCGATGCCGAACGACCACGCTCGTCGAGCACTGACCGGGTCTTCGTCGTACTCAAGGGACCACACCGGGGAGCCGCGCTGTCGGCCGCGGGGTTGGATGAGATCCTCGCCGGCGCGCGGGGGCGGGCCGGGCTGGCCCGGTTGACGTGCCATCAGCTGCGGCATACCTGCTTCACCCGGCTGCGCGAAGCCGGCATGGCGCTGGAGGCGATCCAGGCTCAGGCCGGGCACGCTTCAATCGAGTCGACCCGCATCTACCTGCATCTGGCCAACGACTGGCTGGCCGGGGAGTACCTGCGGGCGGCCGAGGCGATCGAAGCCCAGGCCACCGCGAGTGCCGCGGCGGCGGTGGCCGAGTGAGCCGTTCACCACGGCAGGTTGAGGTCGAGAAGCTGGTCGCCGCCTACCGGACCGACCTGCTCGCCGCCGGCATGTTCGCGCAGAATCCGGTGACCTCCCCGGCGCGGTCGTTCCTGTCCCGGATCGGTGTCGAGGGCTGGGCGAGGCTGTCGCTGGCCGAGCAGTGCGCGACCCCGCTGAAGGACCGCCGGGTGGTGGGGTGGCTGATGGTGACTGGCCGGTGTCGGCCCAGCCCGGACTACCTGGTGCTCGGGCGGCCCTACCTCGGCGAGGTCGCTGCCCGCCATCACCGCGGGTTTCGCGCTCAGTTCGCCGCGACAGCCGCGGAACTTGGTTTCGACCAGCGCTCGACCCTGTTGCAATGGTCGGCGACGATCAAGGTTGCGACGTTGGTCGGGGTGGCGCCGGATCGGCTGACCAAGGCCGATCTGGACACCGGACGCGAACAGCTGTCCGCGGCGATCCGTCGGCATCGGCCCGACGCGCACGGGGTCCGTGCGCTGACCACCGCGTTGTTCGGCGCCGAGGCCACCTTGTTCCATGCGGGTGTGATCGACGCGCCGCCGCGCAAGACCCATCCGGACAAGTCCGCGGCCCGCGCCGCCGCATGGGCCGCCGTGGCGCCCCGGCTGGCCGCGACCCTGCTCGGCTACATCGAGCAGATGCGGCTGTCGCTGCGGGCCGCGACGATCGTCAGCCTCGAAGGGGCGTTGCGCGAGTTCGCCGGGTGGCTTGTCCGCGAGGCGCCCGAGGTGAGCGCGGTCGCGCTGCTGCGCCGAAGCCACATCGAGAACTACAAGCTGCATCTGGCCGGGCGGGACTCCGCGCGGGGCGGCCGGCTGTCCAAGACCGCGCTGGCTGAGCACATCGGCGTCCTGCGGACCTGTTTCGAGCGGCTCACCGAATGGGCCGGTGACGACGTCCCCGCCGCCGTGCTGGTCTTCGCCGGTGACCTTCCTCGGCGCGACGACCCATTGCCGCGTTTCCTCGACGACGGGGCGGCGGCGAAGCTGCTGCAGGCCACCCGCGCCCACCCCGACCCGTTCACCCGCCTCGCGGTGGAGTTCCTGGCCCGCACCGGGCTGCGCAAGGGCGAATTCTGCGATCTGACCATCGACTCCGTGGTGCAGATCGGCTCGGCCTACTGGCTGCACGTGCCGGTCGGCAAGCTGCGCACCGACCGATACATCCCGCTGCACCCCCAGCTCAAGGACCTGCTCGACGACTGGGTCGCCCATCGGCCCACCGGTCTGCGCGAGCCCTACCTGTTCATCGAACGCGGACGACGAATCACCACCGCACGGGTCGACCGGGCCCTGGCCAACGTGGCCCGCGAGGCCGGCATCGGCCACGTCACCCCTCATCAACTCAGGCACACCCTGGCCACCCAAGCCATCAACCGGGGCATGTCGCTCGAGGCGATCGCCGCCCTTCTGGGCCATCGCTCGATGCGGATGACCATGGTTTACGCCCGCATCGCCGATCGCACCGTCGCCGAGGAGTACTTCGCCGTCAGCGAGAAGGTCGAGGCGCTCTACGACGCACCGAAAGAACTGCCCGCCGACGCCGAAGGCTCCGAGATGCGCCGGCTGCGCGCCGAGATGCACCGCCGCATGCTCGGCAACGGCTACTGCGCCCGACCAGTCGGGCTGGACTGCCACTTCGAGTCGATCTGCGAGTCCTGCACCTTCTTCCAGACCACCATCGAGTTCCGCCCCACCCTGAAGGCTCAACGCGACGACGCCGTCGACAAAGGACAACTCGGCCGCCAGAAGGTCTTCGACGGACTGCTCGCCCGACTCGACCAGAACGCATCCTGACATGATCCACTTGACAAGATCACCCGCATAATGCCCGGCGAAGGTCGCGATCGCATGCATCTCCCAGCCCGAGCGGGCCAGGTCGGTCAGACACAGGTGCCGCATCGTGTGCGTGGAGAACCGGGGCACCTCGGCGGCCACCGCGATCCGGCGGACCACCTTCGACCAGGTCCACAAGGTCAGCGGC
>JBIOVW010000076.1:0-5859 GCA_044867945.1 Nakamurella sp.
GCGCCGCCGGCGCCGGCGAACGACTCCTGGCCCAGTCGCCGCACCGGCAGGGCGGCCAGGCGGGCGAGGTCGAGCAGCCCGGCCGCGCCGACCCGGCGCAGCAATCCGGCGAGCGGGCGGACCGGTGGGAAGGGGGTGAACAACGCGTCCAGCAGCGGGCCACGTAGACGCTCCCAGTGCGCGACCATCTCGGTCCAGGCGGCGCCGTCGCCGGCGGCGAACCGGTCCAGGTTGTCGGCGGTCCGGTCGAGGTCGGTGGACAGCAGGGCGCAGGACCCGTCGGGCAGCGGGTGCGCCAGCACGTCCGGTGCGTGCACCCAGCGCAAACCATGGGACTGGAGGTCGAGATCGCGGATCACCGGCGAGGCCGCCGCGAGCGGGTAGAAGGCGCTGAACAGGTCGGTGCGGAAACCGGGCGCGGTGACCTCGGCGCTGCGCACCGCACCGCCGACCGCGCCCTGCGCCTCGACCAGCAGCACCTCCCAGCCGGCGTCGGCCAACGCGTTCGCCGCGACCAAGCCGTTGGGTCCGGAGCCGACGACCACCGCATCGACGGTCTCGGTCGTCATGCCCGGCTCAGCGTCCGGGCCTCGGCGGACTCACCCCGGGGTCTCATGGTTCGGCGATCGGTTCGGCAAGGATGGTGCCGTCCGGATCCTGCAGGATCATCCAGACCCGGATATCCTTGCCGTCGCCGGACTTCTCGTGAAACCGGACCCCGGTCGCGGTCACCGATCCGACGCCGTCGAACTCGACCGAGCGGTTCTTCAAGGTGGCCGTGACGGTCGCGTCGATGGTGAAGTCGTCCAGGGATCGGGGTGGCCGGCCGTTCACCGCGGTCACCGTGTAGACCAGGCCGGATGGAACCGGTTCGGTTGGGGTCATCGGTCACCGTCCGATCACTGGGCGTTCTCAGGTTTGGGCAGCCTGCCTGGGTTGTTCCCCCGGCGCAGTCACGGGAACCAGGTCTGCCTCGTCGGATTTCGTAGGACGTGAGGCGAGCTGGGACCGGGCCGCGGACAGCACCTCGTCGACGACGATCCTGGCCAGCGCGGGGTCCACCGTGGATCCGTGCGGGTCGCCCGGGTGGTCGTCGTCGCCGTGCCAGAGGACGGTGTGCAGGTCCGGATCGACCGCGGGCCCCCACCGCCGGGGTGAGGTCGGTCCGAACAGCAGCACCGACCGTGTCCGGTAGGCGGTGGCCAGATGGGCGACGCCGGTGTCGCCGCATACCAGCAGCCGAGCGGCGGCCACCCGGCCGGCCAGCGCGGGCAGTTCGAGCCGACCGGCGAGGTTGCCGGGGGCGTGCGCGGCACCGGCGAGATCGACGGTCCTGGCGATGATGTCGTCACACAGGTGGGTCTCTCCGGGACCTCCGGTGAGCGTGACCGGATACCCTCGCTCGGACAACCGGACGGCGAGGTGCGCCCAGCGGTCGGTCGGCCAGCGGCGTGCGGCGGCGGCGGCGCCGGGATGCATCAGCACCTCGCCGGACGGCGGCCCGGTGGCCGGCAGCAGGAGGTCCTTGCGACCGCACCGCCCCCCGGCGTAGGCGATGAGCCGGCACCACCGATCCACCTCGTGCTCGTCGTCGCGCCAGTCCGGTCCATGCGGATGCCCGGCGGAGGGCTGCCGGAAGGCGATCAGGCGGTCCGGCCTGGTGGCGATGAGCACCTGGTGACTCTGCGGGCCTCGACCGTGCAGGTTCACGGCCAGGTGCCCGGTGGCTCCGGTGACCGACGCAGGTGGCCAGTCCAGCGGAGTCAGCGCCGCGCTGGGCAGCACCTCGTCGACGAGCCGAAGCTCACGCAGCCAGTCGCCGATCCGGGGATCGCCGGCGAACAGCAACCAGCGACCCGGCCAGCGGCGCCGGATGCCCCGCAACGCCGGAACCGCGGTGAGCGCATCGCCCAGACCCAGCGCCCGCAGCACCAGGATGGAGGTGGGTCGGGTCACGGCCAGGATGATTCCCCCGACGACATGACCAGCATTTCCCGGATCTCGGTGCCGACCGGCTGACGCAGCGCGGTCAAGGCCGCGGCGGCGATGTCGGCCGGGTCGGCGAGATCGGCGTCCGGACCGGGACGGTACTGCTCGGTGCGGCCATCGAAGAAGGCGGTGCGCATGCCGCCGGGGATCAGCAGGGTGACCCCGACCCGACCGGCGAGCTCGGCGGCGAGCGCCTGGGTGAAGCCGCGGACCGCGAACTTGGAGGCGCAGTACGCGGTGGCGTCGCTGACGCCGCGCAGCGACAGCGTCGAGGCGACGGTGACCACGGTGCCCCTGGCCGCGATGAGGTGCGGCAGGCACGCCCGGATCACGCCCACCGTGCCGAACAGGTTGACCCGGACCACCCGTTCCCAGTCCTCCGCGGAGACGTCGGCGAGCGGCCCGCAGGCGTCGATGCCCGCGGCGGTGACCACCGCGCTGGGCGGTCCGACCCGGCCGATCAGGTCCTCGACCGCGGCGGCGGTCGCCCGGCCGTCGGCCAGATCCACCGCGGTGAAAGGGGTCCCATCGGCGGGTGGCCGGCGGTCCAGGATGCCCGGGGTGCCCCCGGCGGCGGAAACCGCGGCGGCGATCGCGGCGCCGAGCCCGCTGGACCCTCCGGTGACGAAGACGGTGCCCAGCGGGCGCGGTTCGGTGGCTCGGGCGCGATCGAGAGTGGCGGCGGTCGTCATGGCACGTTCTCCTGCTGATCGGAGTGATGGGCGGGATGCATGGTGCGGGCACGTTCGATGATGCTGCTGGTCGAGCGGCCGGTCAGGTAGGGCACGAACACGATGCTGCCGCCGTGCTCGGTCACCACATCGCTTTCCGGCAGGACGGTTCCGCCGTAGTCGCCGCCCTTGACCCACACGTCCGGACGAAGTTCGGACAGCACCCGGCGCGGGTCGTCCTCGTCGAACACCACCACGGCCGTGACGCAGTCCAGCGACTGCAGCACCCTGGCCCGGTCCCGCTCGCCGACGATCGGACGGTGCGGACCCTTGAGCCTGCGGACCGAGTCGTCCGAGTTGACCAGGACGACGAGGGCATCACCGAGCCTGCGCGCCGCCTGCAGCGTGGCGACGTGTCCGGCGTGCACGATGTCGAAGCACCCGCCGGTGGCAACGATGCTGCGCCCCGCATCGCGGAGATTCCGGGCGAGTTCCTCGACCAACTGCGCGGAAGCGTCCTCCTCCGGCGCGGCACGTTCGGCCGGTCCTCCCCGGTCGAGGGTGCCGATCGGGGCAGTGACGATCGGGACGGTGCCCGGGGTGGTGCCGTCCCGGCCTACGCCGCGAACCCACGCGGTCGCCGCCGCGACGCCGCGGCCGACCGCCTCGCTGAGCAGTTCCCGCCGGGCCAATCCGGCGGTCACGGTTGCGGCGAACCGGTCGCCGGCGCCGCACGGGTCGCCGCCGGACACGGCCACCGCCGGAAAGTAGCGGACCTGCCCGGTTCCGTCCGCAAGGAACGCACCGGCCGGCCCGGCCGTCACGGCCACCGCCCGCACCGGCCAGTGGTCCGCCAACCGCCGGGCGACCTCCGCCATCGCGGCTGACCGGTCGCCGATATCGGCTGGCCTGTTGAGGTTCCCGAGCACGCGCCGGGCTTCGGCCAGATTCGGGGTGGCCAGGGTGGTGCCCGGCAGCGGGGTGGCACCGCGCGGGTGCGGATCCCAGACGACCGGTTTGTGCCGGGCGAACTCGGCCACCGCGGCCCGCAGTTCACTCTCCGCGGTGATGCCGGCGCCGTAGTCCGACACCAGCACCGCGTCGGCCGTCTCGAGCGTCCGCCGGATCGCCGCCATCGGCAGCGTCGTCGGTGACGCCGGCCCACCCTGGTCGAGGCGGACGATCGGTTGACCGGTGCTCCGAACGCGGGTCTTGGTTCTGGTCGGGCCGCGGTGTCCGCAAGCGAGGACCTCGATCCGGTCGGCCAGCAGTTCGGTCAGGCGCTGTCCCTGGGCATCGTTCGCGACGGGTGCGACAAGGCTGACGCACCCGGCCGTCTCGGCGCACAGCAGCGCGGCCAACCCGGCGCCGCCCGGTGTTTCGATGGTGCCGGTCACATCGAGGACCGGTACCGGCGCGTCCGGGCACAGCCGGTCGCTGGTGCCGTCGACGGTGCGGTCGAGCAGCACGTCGCCGATGACGACGATGTGCGGGCGCTGCCGGCTCATCCGGTCAGCTCCTGGATGCCCTGCAGGACAGGCGTATGCGGGCCGGCCACCGGCACCGGCTGGTCGGCGGCCAGAACCGCGTCGACCACCGCGCACAGTGCGTGGATCACCACCAAGTGCAGGGCCTGGATCGCCGCGGTCGACGGCGCCTGGATGGTGATCGCCTCGTCGCACCGCACGGTCAGCTCGTTCGGACCCGGTCCGGTCAGGCACCAGGGGCGGGCCCCGATGTCCGCCGCCCGCTCGGCCGCCCGCAGCACGTTGGGGCTGCGACCGGAGGTGGACAGTAGCAGCACGACGTCGCCCGCACGGCCGTGTGCCTCGACCTGGCGCGCGAACATCTCGTCCGCGCCGTAGTCGTTGACCAGCGCGGTGAGGCTCGACGTTTCCGCGGACAGGCAGATCGCCGACAGGGGACGGCGTTCGGCCAGGAACCGGCCGACCAGTTCGGCGGTCAGGTGTTGGGCCTCCGCGGCGCTGCCGCCGTTGCCGGCGACCAGCAGGCGACCGCCGCCGCCGAGGATCCGGGCGATCACCCGTCCCCACCGGTCGATGGTGGGCCCGTCGTTCCGCAACCGAGCCAGCGCCAGGCCGAGTTCGCCTTCGTGGTCGGCGAGCCAGTTTTGGGCCCCTCCCGCCCGCCCTGCAATCATGCGCCGGTCACCTGCCGATCCCGTCGCCGGCTCGGTCGGATGACGATCGTCCGGTACACCGCCAGGGTCGACCTGGCGACGGTGGACCAGCTGTAGAGCAGCTCGGCGCGGCGCCGCGCGGCCCGGCCGAGCCGGCGCCGGCGACCGGGGTCGTCCCGCAGCGTCCGGAGCGCAGCGGCGAGCGCCAGGTGGTCCTTCGGCGGGACGTGCAGCCCGGTGATGCCGTCGTCGATGGTGTCCATCAGTCCGCCGACCGCGCTGCCGACGACGGGCCGGCCGCACGCCGCCGCCTCCAGCGGGACGATGCCGAAGGGTTCATACCAGGGCGTGCACACCACCACGTCCGCGCTGTGGAACAGGGGCGGAAGCGCGCTGTGGTCGACGCCGCCGAGCATGCTGACCCGGTCGTCGACACCCAACTCGGCGGCCAGGCCGGCCAGCCGGATCGCCTCCGGATCCTGCGCCAGCCGGTCGACCGGCGGGCCGCCGGCGATGACCAGCTCCGCGTCGGGAAGCAGGGCCAGCGCGCGCAACACGGTGTCCAGGCCCTTGCGCTCGACGAGCCGGCCGACGGACAGCAGCCGGAACGCGTGTCGGCCCCGGCCCAGCTCGCTGCGTGGCGGGGGAGTGAACAGGTCCAGGTCGACCCCGCACGGCACGACCGCGACCTTGCCCGGGTCCACGTCCATCGCCTGCAACTCGGCGACCTCGTCGCGGCAGGTGGCGATGACCACGTCGACGGCGCGGCCGATCGACTGCTCCCACCGGATGCGCTCACTCGGGCTGGTGTCCCGCACCCCCTGGTGTCGCCGCTTGAGAACGCCGAGGGCGTGGAACGTCTGGGCGACCGGAATGCCCAGGGTGCCGCACGCCCGCAGCGAAGCGAGGCCGGACATCCAGAAGTGGGCGTGCACCAGGTCCGGCGGACCGGTGCGCCGCCAGTGGTCGGCCATCCAGTCGCCGAAGGCACCCATCAGAGGCAGCATCTCGTCCTTGCCGATGGGCTCCGCGGGGCCGGCGGGCACGTGCACGACATCG